>CALSAU010000097.1:0-7062 GCA_943372985.1 Polaromonas sp. YR568
CAACCTGCAGCACATCGGCAAGGTCAAGGCCGACAACCTGCTGCGGCCCATCGAGGGGCCGGCCTGGGGCTACCGCTACCGGGCACGCCTGTCGGTGCGCTTTGTGCGCAAGAAAAATGCGGTGCTGGTCGGCTTTCATGAGCGCAAGAGCAGTTATGTGGCCGACATGCAGCAGTGCCCGGTGTTGCCCGTCCATGTCAGTGCCATGCTGCTGCCGCTGCGTGCACTGATCGGTGCGATGGATGCGCGCGAGACCGTGCCGCAGATCGAACTGGCCTGCGGCGACCACGTGACCGCACTGGTGCTGCGCCATATGGCGCCCCTGAGTGAGGCCGACAAGCAGCGCCTGCGGGACTTTGCGGCGCAACATGCGGGCCTGCAGTGGTGGGTGCAGCCCGGCGGGCTCGACACCGTGGCCTTGCTCGACCCTGCCACAGACAGTTCGGCAGACCTCAGCTACGGCCTGCCAGAGTTCGGCATCACCATGCCGTTTCGCCCCACCGATTTCACTCAGGTCAATCCGCACATCAATCAGGTGCTGGTGTCGCGTGCGCTGCGCTTGCTGGCCGTGCAGTCGCACGAGCGGGTGATCGACTGGTTTTGTGGACTGGGCAATTTCACGCTGCCGCTGGCTACGCGAGCCCGCGAAGTGCTGGGCATCGAGGGCAGTGAGGCGCTGGTGGCGCGTTCGCGGGAGAACTTTGCGAAGAACCGCGCAGCCTCAACCGCGCGGTCAGCGCTGGCCCCCGCGGCGTTTGTGGCACGCAACCTGTTCGAGATGACACCGGCCATGCTGGTGAAGGACGGCCGTGCAGACAAATGGTTGGTCGACCCGCCCCGGGAAGGTGCCTTCGAGCTCTTCAAGGCGCTGGCCGCGCTGCAGCGGCAGATGAGCACCGGCGTGCCCTGTGATGACGGCGACCAGCAGCAGAGCTTGGCTTTGGGCGACTGGGCGCCGCCGCAGCGCATCGTGTACGTGAGCTGCAACCCGGCCACGCTGGCACGCGATGCGGGCGTGCTGGTGGAAACCGGGGCCTGGCGCTGCTCGGCTGCGGGTGTGGTGAACATGTTTCCGCACACGGCGCATGTGGAAAGCATTGCCGTGTTTGACCGCATCGAGTCCCCGACCGCCTGAGTCTGCTGCGTCTAGCTGCCAAATAGAGCGGCCAAAGAAAAAGGGCCCGAAGGCCCTTTTTTGATGAGTGCGATGCGCTGACCGTTTATTCGCGGTCGCCGCCTGCGATGCCCAACAGGGCCAGCAACGCCTGGAACACGTTGAAGATGTCCAGGTAGAGGGCCAGCGTGGCGCTGATGTAGTTGGTCTCGCCGCCGTCCAGGATGCGCTTCAGGTCATACAGCATGTAGGCGCTGAAAATGCCGATCACGGCCACCGAAATGGCCATCATGCCGGCCGTGGAGCCCACGAACACGTTGATGATGCTGCCGACCATGACCACCATGGCGCCGACAAACAGCCACTTGCCCATGCCGGACAGGTCGCGCTTGATGACCGTAGAGAGCGAGGCCATCACGAAGAACACACCGGCAGTGCCGCCCATGGCGGTCATGATGAGTTCAGAGCCGTTCTTGAAGCCCAGAATCATGCCGATCATGCGCGAGAGCATGAGGCCCATGAAGAAGGTGAAGGCCAGCAGCACAGGCACGCCCGCTGCCGAGTTCTTGGTTTTCTCGATGGCAAACATGAAGCCGAATGCGCCGCCCAGGAAGACGATCAGTCCGAGGCCGCCGGACAGCGAACTCGTGATGCCGGTGGCCACACCGATCCAGGCGCCCAGTACGGTAGGCAGCAGGCTCAGTGCCAGCAGCCAGTACGTGTTGCGCAACACCCGATTGCGTTGTTCCGCCGAGACAGCAGAACCGTAGCCAGCCAGGTCGAGGGTTTGAATGTTGTCGCTCATGAACATGATCTCCAGATAGCCTGCATATGCGGGCAACAGGATTTTAGGGTGCAGACCCCTGATTTCAAGTAATCACCCCATGACACCCCCTACTTTTTGTAAGGGTTCCATAAGCCGCATTGCACCCAATGAAACCGGTGGGGGTGCCGGAATGTGCGTATGCTCATGGGTTTGTCGCAATTCCCTGCAGCAATTTCTTACCTTTATTCATCACCATGAAATCCAAAGCATTTCTCGAATCCGCAGACGTGAAAACCATCGTGGCCGCCGCCGAAGCGGAAGCCCTGAAGAACAACTGGGCGGTCACCATCGCCGTGGTGGACGACGGTGGCCACCTGCTGCACCTGCACCGCCTGGACGGCGCGCCCGCCATTTCCGCCCACATTGCCCCGGCGAAAGCCCACACCGCAGCCATGGGCCGGCGTGAAAGCAAGATTTACGAAGACACCATCAACGGTGGCCGCACCTCTTTCCTGTCGGCGCCGCTGCTCAGCGGCATGCTCGAAGGCGGCGTTCCCGTCATGAAGGACGGCCACTGCATCGGCGCTGTTGGCGTGAGCGGTGTGAAATCGACCGAAGACGTGCAGATCGCGCGGGCCGGTCTGGCGGCCATCGGCCTCTGAGAGCCTCAGCGGGAGGCTGCTGACGCGATCCGACGCTGTTGGTATTGGTTTCCCATGAATAAAGCCGGCTTTCAGGCCGGCTTTTTCGTGGGCGGTGCAATCGCGTTGTCGCGGGCTCACTTGGTCAGGATCAGCTTGCCCAGCCGCGTGGTTTGCAGGCGGTACAGCGCGCCGTTGTGGCTGATGTCCACCGCTTTTTGGCCGCGCAGGATGTCTGTGCTGTCCACTGCCGCGGGCGCCTGGCCGGATGCTTGGGGCCCGCTTGGGCGCGACACGGGGGCGTTGGCAGCTTGCGGGATCAGCAGTGAAGGGGCGAGGGACATGGGCATGGGTGTGACAGCAGAAGTACTCTTGTACGTTTATTAAATGATAACCATTCTCATTTAAAAGTCAAGTGAACTGGGGCAAACGCAGTCAGTCAATGGCTTGCTGTGTTCAGGACGCCGGTTCAGTAATGAAGCCGATTTTTCGCAGGCCAGCACGCTGGGCCGCCGCCATGGCCTGGGCCACACGCTCGTAGCGCACCGCCTTGTCGCCGCGAATGTGCAGGTCGGGCTGCGGGTTTTGCGCTGCTGCAGCCTGCAGCCTGGCTGGCAGGGCGTCATCGGCCACTGGCGTGTCGTTGAGGAAGTAGCTGCCCGATGCGTCGACGCTCAGGCGCAGCGTGTCGGGCTGGATGTTTTGCGCCGCGCTGCTGGCTCGGGGCAGGTCAATGTTGACCGAGTCCTTCATCACCGGAATCGTGATGATGAAGATGATGAGCAGCACCAGCATGATGTCCACCATGGGTGTCATGTTGATTTCGTTCATCACCTCGTCGGTGTCGTCCTGGGTGCCAAAGGCCATGGTGTGCTCCTGCGTGGCGCTTGAGGTCAGGCGGACTTGATCGGGACGATCTGGGCGGTGCCTCCCGACCCAATGGAGCCGTTCGAGCCTACGCGGGCGCCGGTCACGAAGTAGGCATGCAGGTCATGCGCGAAGCGGCTGAGCTTTTGCAGCACGCCCTTGTTGCCGCGCACCAGCGCGTTGTAGCCCAGCACGGCCGGAATCGCCACGGCCAGGCCCAGCGCCGTCATGATCAGCGACTCGCCAATCGGCCCGGCCACCTTGTCGATGGTGGCCTGGCCCGCTGCGCCGATGGCGAGCAGCGCATGGTAGATGCCCCACACCGTACCGAACAGGCCGACGAAAGGCGCGGTGGAACCCACCGAGGCCAGGATGGCCAGACCCGACTGCAGCTTGCCGGTGAACTCGTCGATCACATTGCGCAGGGTGCGCGTGACCCAGTCGCTCACATCCAGCGTGTCATGCAACTGCGCCTTGGTCTGGCGGTGGTGCAGCGTGGCCTCACGGCCCTGCTGGGCCAGTTGGCGAAAGGGGTTGGTGGGGTCGCTGCCCAGTGCGGCCAGGCCGGCAGCAAAGTCTTCGCTGTGCCAGAAGGCTTCTGCGGCCTGCGACACCTTTTTGTAGCGCAGCAGGTCCGACGTCTTGAGGATGAGGACCATCCAGGAGGCCAGCGACATCGCCAGCAGCAGCAGGGCCACGCCGCGGGTGACCATGTCGCCCTGGTTCCAGACGTTGGCAAGGCCAAATTGTGAGTTCATGAATCGTTGCTCCAAAGTTCAAATATCGGTGTGGTTCAGTTCGGCGGGTGCTGGAAGGTGGCCTGCTCAGGGGCTGCCTCGCAGCTGCCAGCGGATCGGGACATTGAAGGCCATGGCTTCCGGCACACCGTTGCGTTTGCCCGGCACATAACGCCAGCGCATCACGGTGTCGTAGGCCGCCTTGTCCAGCCTGGCGAAGCCGCTGGAGCTGACCAGTTCGGCGCGCTGTGCCCGGCCATCGGTGCCTATCCAGACCTTGTAGATCACGTTGCCCTGTTCGCCCAACCGCTCGCTCAAGGGTGGGTAGGGGGGCTTGGGGTTCTGCAGGTAGTCGGCATCGCTGGAAGGCAGTTGCACCACAGCTGCCGTGGCTGCGGCGCTGGCGCTGCCAGTGGTTGCAACCGGTGGCGCCGTGACGGCAGGCGCTGCGGCGGTACTGCCGGGATTGGATCGCTCCGCAGCGGCGGGAGCTGGCACAGGGGCAGGTGCTGAATCGGTGATGGCCAGGGGCTGCGGCGACGTGGAGGGTCGGGCCGCCGGGACGGCTGGCTTGCGTTTTCCCGTCACGGGTGCAGCCGGCGCGGCGGCGGGCTGTGGCGGCGCCGGGGTGGCCGCAGGCGGCGTCACCCATTGCCCGATCAGTGCCACCGGCACCACCCGCTCGGCCGTGCGCATCAGCAAACCGTTCTGCAGTGCCCACAGCACGCCGACATGCAGGCCGACCACCGCCAGCGCGATCGTGCCATTGCGCCCCACGGGCCATGCGCGGCCTGCGGGCGGTTGGGGTCGGTACGAGGGTGCAGAGTTCATTGATGCAGGGGTCCATCGATCCATGGGTTCAAGGCGAGTGGGCTGCGTTCAGCGCTGCAGGATCCAGAATGTGGCGCCCACCACCAGCACCAGGCTCATCATCAGCGCGTCCATCAGCAGGCCGCCTGCAGGCGTTGCACGACGCGGCGGACGGCTTGGCTCCGGCCATTATCTTGCAGGGCGTGGTGGCGGGAAATGGGGCACGGGACAGGCATGGTCAGCTCCTCGGAAGGTAAAAAGTGAAACGGCGGGGGTGCCGGGGTGTCGACATGCGGCTCACACCGTTGCCCACATCCGCAGCAGGTTGTGATAGCAGCCGGTGAGCCGGACCACTTCGGGACTTTCACCCGGCGCACTGGCCGTGTCTGCGGCGGCGGTCTGCAGTTCCTTGCGGCGCAGGGCCGTGATGGCCATGTCCATGTCGTATAGCAGGCGGCGCTGGGCGTCGTGGCGCACCATGCTCTCGACCCAGAAAAAACAGGCCAGGCGCTCGCCGCGTGTCACCGGCTCCACCCGGTGCACCGAGGTGCCGGGGTACAGCACCAGGTCACCCGCGTCGAACTTGATGCGCTGCTCGCCATAGGTGTCCTGCACCACCAGCTCGCCGCCGTCGTAGCTGGCCGGGTCGCTGAGGAACAGAGTGCACGAGATGTCGGTGCGCACATGCCGGGCCGTGGCGGCATGGGTGCGCACCGCGTTGTCGATGTGGTCGCCGAAATGATTGGCGGCCCCGCTGTAGCGGTTAAAGAGCGGCGGGTACACCGACCGGGGCAGCGCGCCGGTCACGAACATCGGGTGGCGGGCCAGCGCCACCGACACCAGATGCCGTGCCTGCTGCGCCGCCGGCAGGTCTTCCGGCACTTGCTGGTTGTTCTTCACCGCGCCGCTCTGGCTGCCTGCGGTGAGGCGGCCATCGGCCCAGTCGGCGCCGAGCACGAGCTCGCGCACTTGCGCCAGTTCGTCGGTGGTCAGGACCTGATGGATTCGCAGCAGCATGGTGGTGGTCTCAGAATCGGCTGGTGAGCGTCACGCGCACGCTGCGCTCGGGGCCGGGGGCGGCAAAGCCGCGGTAGAGCGTGTTGTAGTAGACCTTGTTGAACAGGTTGTCGATGTTCAGCTTCACCGTGTTGGCGGCATTGACGCGGTACTCGACCAGCGCGTCGGCTTTCACGTAACCCGGCGCACGGTTGGTGGAGGTCACGCTGTTGGCGGGTTTGTTCTGGCTGACGGCGGTGAAGCCGCCGCCAATTCGCCAGCGCTCGTCGATGCGCCAGGTGGTGAACAGCGTGGCTTGGCGGCTGGGGCTGAGGCCGGGGTTCTGGCCTACCTCGGCCTGCCCGGCCGCATTGGAGCCGGCCTGGTCAATCACTGCACGAAGAAAGCCAATGCCTGCAAACACATCCCAGCTGGGCGTGATGCGGCCAGCGACTTCAAACTCCAGCGCATCGGTGTGGCGTCGGCCGGACAGCAGGTAGGAGTTGTTGGCCGTGTCGATGTCGGTGTTGCGCTCGTTGTACTTGTCGGTGCGGGTGAGGGAGGTGCGCAGTGACAGGTCGCCTTCATACAGCTCCCACTTGGCGCCGATCTCGATGTTGCGGCTGCTCTCTGGTGGCGTGTTGGCCGATTGCGGATCGAACTGGTAGAGGTCGCCCGAGGTATTGAACGACGTTCCCCAGGCCACGTAGTAGCTGCTCTCGGTGTCGGGCTGGTACATCAGGCCGAGGCGCTTGCTGAGCAGTGTGTCGGAGCGCGACAGTGGGGTGTTGTTGGGCGCCGCATTGCCGCTGCGGTTGAAGTCACCGCGGAAGTTATCCAGCCGCACGCCAGCCACCAGTTTCCAGGTGGCGCTGAGGTCTATGGTGTCCTGCGCATACAGGCCCAGTGTGGCGGCGCGGAACTCGGTGGCCACGCGCTCCGTCAGGTTGCCGGCGACGCCAGCGCTGCTCGGGTTGCCGACGGTGGTGGACGGCTTGTTTGCCGCGAGGAAGGGGTAGGTGGAGCGGCTGGAGTTTTCAATCGCGTATTCGGCGCCCAGCAGGATCTGGTTGCGGCGGCCAAACCACTGCGTTTGTGTGAGGTAGTCGGTCTGCAAAAAGGTGTGGTGCT
>CALSAU010000098.1:0-7053 GCA_943372985.1 Polaromonas sp. YR568
AAATGGCCGATGTTGGTCATGCAACTGCCGATGAACACCTCGTCGATCTTGGCGCCAGCCACGTCAGACAGCGTCTTCACGTCGTCGGGGTCGTTCGGGCAGGCCACGATGGGCTCGTGGATGTCGGCCAGATCGATCTCGATCACGGCGGCGTACTCGGCGTCCGGGTCGGCCTTGAGCAGTTGCGGGTCAGCCAGCCAGGCTTCCATCGCCGCGATGCGGCGCTTGATGCTGCGCACATCGCCGTAGCCTTCGGCAATCATCCACTTGAGCATGGTGATGTTGCTGGTGATGTACTCGATGATCGGCTCCTTGTTCAGGTGCACCGTGCAACCACCGGCAGAGCGCTCGGCAGACGCGTCGGACAGCTCGAACGCCTGCTCGACCTTCAGGTCTGGCAAGCCTTCGATCTCCAGAATGCGACCGGAGAAGATGTTCTTCTTGCCCTGCTTGGCCACGGTCAGCAGACCGGCCTTGATCGCGTACAGCGGAATGGCGTTGACCAGATCGCGCAGCGTGACGCCGGGCTGCATCTTGCCCTTGAAGCGCACCAGCACGCTCTCGGGCATGTCCAGCGGCATCACGCCGGTGGCGGCGGCAAAGGCCACCAAGCCAGAGCCGGCCGGGAAGCTGATGCCGATGGGGAAGCGGGTGTGGCTGTCGCCGCCGGTGCCGACGGTGTCGGGCAGCAGCATGCGGTTGAGCCAGCTGTGGATGATGCCGTCGCCCGGGCGCAGGCTGATGCCGCCACGGGTGCGCATGAACTCGGGCAGTTCGTGGTGCATCTTCACATCGACCGGCTTGGGGTAGGCGGCGGTGTGGCAAAAGGACTGCATCACCAGATCGGAGCTGAAGCCGAGGCAAGCCAGGTCTTTCAGCTCGTCGCGCGTCATGGTACCGGTGGTGTCCTGGCTGCCGACGCTGGTCATCAGCGGCTCGCAGTAGGTGCCGGGGCGCACACCTTTGCCCGCAGGCAGGCCCACGGCGCGGCCGACCATCTTCTGTGCCAGCGTGAAACCCTTGCCGCTGTCGGCGGGGCTCTGTGGCAGACGGAACAGCGTGGAGACAGGCAGGCCCAGTGCGGTGCGGGCCTTGGCGGTGAGGCCGCGGCCAATAATCAGCGGAATACGGCCACCGGCGCGTACCTCGTCAAACAGCACGTCGCTGCGGATCTGGAACTCGGCAATCACCTTGCCGTCTTTCAGTGCCTTGCCTTCGTAAGGACGCAGCTCAATCACATCGCCCATGGCCATCTGGCTCACGTCAAGTTCGATCGGCAGCGCGCCGGAGTCTTCCATGGTGTTGTAGAAAATCGGCGCGATCTTGCCGCCGAGGCAGATGCCGCCAAAACGCTTGTTGGGCACGTAAGGAATGTCCTCACCCGTCCACCACAGCACCGAGTTGGTGGCCGACTTGCGGGATGAACCGGTACCGACCACGTCACCGACGTAGGCCACCAGGTTGCCCTTGGCCTTGAGGTCTTCAATGAACTTCACCGGGCCGCGCTTGCCGTCTTCCTCGGGCGTGATGCCGGGGCGGGCGTTCTTGTGCATGGCCAGGGCGTGCAGCGGAATGTCAGGGCGGCTCCAGGCGTCCGGTGCGGGCGACAGGTCGTCGGTGTTGATCTCGCCAGCCACCTTGAACACTGTCAGCTGGATCGACTGTGGCACTTCGGGACGGCTGGTGAACCACTCGGCGTCGGCCCAGCTCTGCAGCACGGCCTTGGCGTGGGCGTTGCCCTTGTCGGCCTTTTCCTTGACGTCATGGAACTGGTCGAACATCAGCAGCGTGTTCTTCAAACCCGTCGCGGCCTGGCTGGCGACTGCCGTGTCGGCATCGTCCAGCAACTCGATCATCGGGCTGATGTTGTAGCCGCCCAGCATGGTGCCGAGCAGATGCGTGGCGTCCTTGCGGGAGATCAGCGCGCATTTCTCGGTGCCGTGCGCCACGGCGGCGAGATAGCTGGCCTTGACCTTGGCCGCATCGTCCACGCCTGCGGGCACGCGGTGCGTGATGAGGTCCACGAGGAAGGACTCTTCACCCTGCGGTGGGTTTTTGAGCAGTTCAATCACCTGCCCGGTCTGCTGCGCCGACAGCGGCAGCGGCGGAATGCCCAGGGCCGCGCGTTCGGCGGTGTGCTGGCGGTAGGTTTGCAAGAAATCAGATGACATGCGGGCTTCTCCTGTGATCAAAAAGCGGGGGTAACTGGAAACGGTGAAAAGATGGAATAAAACGGATGGCGTTGGGCTTCAGTGGGACGAAACGAAGGAGCACCCTGTCGACCTGATCTGCCTCATGTGGCTTATTTGGCAGCGTTAGCAGCGGCTCCTGTGGCCGGTGCAACCGGTACAACCGGAGATGGCACTGCGGCTGCTGGCGCCAGTGGAGCGACTGCCGGTGGAATTGCCGCTGAAGGCGCGACCACGGCAGCATCCGCAGGCAGCGTCGCAGCAGCGACCGGCTGGGGAACCGCCACTGGCGCAGGCGCGTCCAGCACGCTGACCGGTGGGTTCAGCCGGATCGCTTCAGCCACCGCACGCTGCGCCGGGCTGGCACATTCGTCGGCCATGCGCACGCCCAGCTTCTGGTTCATCAGCATGGATTTGTTCGCCAGTTGCAGCCACACCGCACCCGATCGTTGGTCTTCAAGGCGGATCGCGCCCGTGGTGGTGGCCACCGGGAACATGCGGAACTTGAAGCTCTTGCCCAGCACATCGAAATAGCCCGGCACCTTGGGATCGGCCGTCACGGTGACGGCCGCGCCGAGTTCGCAGGGCAAGGTACCCACTTCAACACGCTCGGCAATCGCCAGTTCGGCAGGGGTCAGGGCCGCCTCGGCTGCCTCAATGCCAGCCGCCATGTTCTTCGCCTCGCTCTTGAGGCTGGTGCGGGCCGTGGGGTTGATGACCGGCTGCTTCTTGACCACCGGCTTCTTCGCTTCTTTCTTGGCGGGGGTCGCTGGCTTGGCTGGAGCGGTCTGCGCGGCCGCGTTACCGGCGCTGCACAGCAGCCAGCCCGCAGCCAGAGCGGCAGTCAAGGTCACCAACTTGGAAGGGCGTGAAATCAAGGCAAGGGTCATGGTTGTCTCGCAGTGTGAACGTGAGCGATGAATGGGACTTGCATTGTGGAATTGAAAGCGAGTGAGCAGGTAACCAATGGTGAAAGACCTCATGGCAGAGCAGAACTCAATGCAGCACCGTTGCGAAGTAAGCCTGCGCTTCGGCCGGCAAGGGGCGCCCGGTCTGATGCGCGCGCTCGAGAACCTGCCAGAAATAGCGGTAACTGGCCCGGTCGTGCAAAACGCCGCCGGCGCTGATCGGAGCCCAGTCGGCTTTTTCAGCGGCGGCGATGATGCCGGTAGCCGCGTCAACCTCGGCCTCGCCCGGCGCAAACGCCTCGAGGATCGGACGAATCTGACCCGGGTGAATGCTCCACATGCGGCTGTAGCCCAGTTGCTGCGCGGCGTGGCGCGCGGCAGTGGTCATCGCGCCCACATCGCTGAACTCGGTCACCACGCAGTGTGATGGCACCTTGCCGTGCGCATGGCAGGCTGCGGCGATTTCAAGCTTGGCACGCACCACCAGCGGGTGGGCGAATTGCCCCTTGCTGGTCATCGCGTCCGCCGGGATCGCGCCACCATGGGCAGACACGAAGTCCATCAAACCAAAACTGAGCGACTGCACCCGGGGGTGCGCCGCGATGTCAAACGCGTTGCGAACGGCCAGTGGCGACTCGATCAACACATGCACGGGCAATTCTTCGGCCCCCACGGCATCGAGCGCGGCGACGGCACGGACCACGTCGTCCAGCGACTCCACCTTGGGCACCATGAGGTGACACAGCCGGTCTGCCACCTTGCCAGCGATGCTGGCAACGTCAGACTCGAAAGCCGCGTGGTCGACCGCATGCACGCGCACCGCCACACGGGCCTTCTTGCTGGCCAAGGCCACCAGCGCCACCACCATCGCCGCATGCTCGGCCTCGCCGCCGACGGGCGCACCGTCTTCGCAGTCAAGTGTCACGTCGAACACGCAGGCGCCGAACTCGTCGATCATGTCGGCCTGCAGCTGCAGGCTCTTGCGCATCCGCGCTTCCACGCCGCTGTAGTGGTCGCAGACCGGCAGCTGGCTGGTCTGCGCCTGGGCGCCGAGAAGTACCTCGCGTGGATGCAGCGGGTGGGTCATTTACAGCAGGTGGGCGACGCCAGCTTGCTCGTCCTGCAGTTCCTTGAGCGTCTTGTTGATGCAGGTCTGGCTGAATTCGTCGATGGACAGGCCCTCGACCACCTTGTACTCGCCATTGGCGCAGGTGACGGGGAAGCCGAACATGGTGTCCTTGGGGATGCCGTACTGACCATCAGAAGGGATGCCCATGGTGATCCACTTACCGTTGGTGCCCAGGGCCCAGTCGCGCATGTGGTCGATGGCGGCGTTGGCAGCGGATGCCGCCGAAGACAGGCCACGCGCTTCAATGATCGCCGCGCCGCGCTTGCCCACGGTGGGCAGGAAGGTATTGGCGTTCCAGTCCTGGTCGTTGATCATGTCCTTGACCGAGGCGCCGCCAATGGTGGCGAAACGGTAGTCGGCGTACATGGTGGGCGAGTGGTTGCCCCAGACACACAGCTTCTCGATGTCGGCCACAGCCTTGCCGGTCTTGGCGGCGACCTGGCTCAGGGCGCGGTTGTGGTCTAGGCGCAGCATGGCGGTGAAGTTGCCGCGCTTGAGATCAGGCGCGCTCTTCATCGCGATGTAGGCATTGGTGTTGGCGGGGTTGCCCACCACCAGCACCTTGACATCGCGGCTGGCCACGGCGTTCAGGGCCTTGCCCTGGCCAATGAAGATCTGGCCGTTGATCGACAGCAGCTCGGCACGCTCCATACCCGCCTTGCGCGGCATCGAGCCGACCAGTAGCGCGTAATCGGTGTCCTTGAAGGCGGTCATCGGGTCGCTGTGGGCTTCCATGCCGACCAGCAACGGGAACGCACAGTCTTCGAGTTCCATCATCACGCCCTTGAGCGCTTTTTGCGGGCCCTCCACCGGGACTTCGAGCAGCTGCAGGATGACGGGCTGGTCCTTGCCGAGCATTTCGCCCGAAGCAATGCGAAACAGCAGGGCGTAACCGATTTGACCTGCGGCACCGGTGACGGCAACGCGGACGGGCTTTTTGCTCATGGGAATCTCCGAGAAGGTAGTGATGTGAAACTGGAGACAGAGCCACCGGCAACGAGGGCACAGGCGGTCCGCAACAAGCCTTCGAGTGTACCCGCGAAAACCCTGAGACGTCAATTTGTCTTATGTCTTATATAAGATATGATTCACCCCTGCTTCAGGCCTTTTCGGACCACCGCGCAGACCTCCCGCAGCGCTGCCGACCGGGCCTGTTTCAACCCGCAATACCTTCATGGCCATCACTTCTTCCAACGCGGACCCCGCCCTCCTGGCGCCTGATGCCGCTGCTTCCACCAATGCAGGGCCGGCATTCAGCCCGCTTTACCAGCAGATCAAGACGCTGATCCTGCAAAGCCTGCAATCTGGAGAATGGAAGCCCGGCGAGGCGATCCCCAGCGAGATGGACCTGGCTGCGCGCTTTCGGGTCAGCCAGGGCACGGTTCGCAAGGCCATCGACGAGCTGGCCGCAGAAAACCTGGTGGTCCGTCGCCAGGGCAAGGGCACCTTCGTCGCGACGCATGCCGAGCAGCACGTGCAATACCGCTTCCTCAAGCTGATGCCCGATACCGGCGACACCAGCAGCGAGGGGCCAGCCGACCGACACATCATTGATTGCAAGCGCCTGCGCGCACCCGCCGACATCGCCCGGTCGCTGTCGATGCGCAGCGGCGATGGCGTACTGCAGCTGCGTCGCGTGCTCGCGTTCCAGGGCACGCCCACCATTCTGGAAGACGTCTGGCTGCCCGGCGGGCCGTTCAAAGGGCTGACCGCCGAGCGGCTGTCCACCTACCGTGGCCCGATGTATGCGCTGTTTGAAACCGAATTTGGCGTGCGCATGGTGCGCGCGGAAGAAAAAATCCGGGCTGTTGCGGCAGATGCGGCATCAGCTGCGTTGCTGGATGTTCCCGTCGGTGAACCGCTGCTCAGCGTGGAGCGCATCGCCTACACCTACAACGACCTTCCCATGGAGCTGCGCCGCGGACTGTATCGCACAGACACCCATCACTACAAAAATGAACTGAGTTGAGACGCTGAGTGGAGATACGCCGTTAGATGGATGCGCCCTTAGATGCCCACAGGCCATCTGGTTTTCCGTGTATTTTTTCTCGCCTTTTTCAGGTCTTTTTTCGTGTGTTTTTCACTGAATT
The DNA here is from genome assembly GCA_943372985.1 of Polaromonas sp. YR568. GTDB lineage: Bacteria > Pseudomonadota > Gammaproteobacteria > Burkholderiales > Burkholderiaceae_C > Polaromonas. Next base: position 6,317 of record CALSAU010000098.1, read on the forward strand.
TTTTCACGCATTCATCCACGATCCGCATGACTTCCGATAAGCGAAATACCTGATTCCTCATCGCGGTTTAGCAGTCAACGCGTCAAAGCACCATTGCTGCATTGCAATAGAATTAAAATCGCTGGTTGGCAATTGCATCCCCGGTTGCCCTCCAGTCCATCCAAGAAAGTCCACACAATGACAGAGCTGGCATCCAAACAGCGTCCCAAACGGCCTGAGTTCCGCAACATTAACGCGCTCACCGACTTACCCTCCTACCGGCTTCCCCTCGCAGGCATCGTCTCCATCCTGCATCGCATCAGCGGCGCCATCATGTTCCTGCTGATGCCCTTCATCCTCTGGATGTTCGACACCTCCATTTCCTCTGAAATTTCTTTCGAGAAATTCAAGGGTGCATTCAATGCCGGCATGCTGGGCCTGCCGGGCTTCATCTGGAAGCTGGTCGCGCTGGCACTGATCTGGGCCTATCTGCACCACTTCATCGCCGGTCTGCGCCACCTCTGGATGGACACCAACCATTCGGCGGCCAGCAAGGAGTTCGGCAAGAGCTCGGCAGCCGTCACGCTGGCACTGAGCATCGGCCTCACGCTGATCCTTGGCGCCAAACTGTTCGGCCTGTATTGATCACCGACCACTGATTCAAGGGAATACACATGTCTGTCAACTATGGCTCCAAGCGCGTCGTCGTGGGCGCACATTACGGCATGCGCGACTGGCTCGCGCAGCGCGTCACTGCC
>CALSAU010000099.1:0-7007 GCA_943372985.1 Polaromonas sp. YR568
GGCATGCAGATCCTCATTGCTGCCCGCGTTTGGCGGCAGGAAATAGTCGCGGTGCCGCACCGTCTGCACCAGCACAAACGTGCCATAGAGCACCAGCGACACGATGGCAATGAAGCCGAGCTGGCTGGGGCTGTAGGTCGGCCCCGGCACGCTGGTGGTGTAGTTGGGAAGCACCAGCGTCAGCACCACGATGGCGGCCAGCGTGGCCAATGAGGCGCTGACGCCGTAGAGGCTGAAAGTCTGTTCACCGTGGCGGCTGCCGCCGGCCAGCAGACACAGGCCCATGATGCCGTTGAGGATGATCATCACCGCCGCAAACACGGTGTCACGCGCCAGCGCAGCGGTGGCAGCACCACCGGCCAGCATCAGCGAGACAATGAGGGCGACTTCGATCACGGTGACCGCAATCGCCAGCACCAGCGTGCCGTAAGGCTCACCGACCCGGTGCGCGACCACCTCGGCGTGATGCACGGCGGCGAGCACACAGGCCAGCAGACCGACCGCCACCAGCACTTTGTAGATGACACCCACGCTGTCGCCCAGATCCAGCGCCGTGCCAGCCAGCAGCAGGCAGCCCACCACCGGTGCGAGGATGGACCAGAGCGGGAGTGCGGGGTGCTGTTTCATGCCAACCAATCCATCGTTCACCGCGGGTCCAGCAGATCCCGCAGCGTGCGGGCGATGACTTTGGTCGCACGGCGCAGGTCCTCCAGTGCCAGATGCTCGTCGGCGCGTTTGGCGTTGGACTCCAGCACGGTACGCGGCCCGGCGCCGTAGATGACGCCCGGAATACCGGCTTCGGCATAAAGGCGCACATCGGTGTAAAGCGGCGTGCCCATCGCGGGAATTTTCTGGCCGAACAGCGCTTCACCGTGTGTCTGAATGGCCTGCACCAGCGGCTGGTTGCCCGGCAGCGGCCGCATGGACCGGGCCAGCAACAGGCGCTTGATGTCCACCGTGATGCCAGGGCAGGCTGCGGCCGCCTCGCTGATCACGCGGCGGATGCTGGCCTCGACCTCTTCCGGATTCTCTTCAGGAATCATGCGGCGGTCCAGCTTGAAGCTGACCTTGCCAGGCACCACGTTGGTGTTGGTGCCGCCTTCGATACGGCCCACATTCAGGTACGGGTGGGTGATGCCTTCGACGCTGGAACTCACCGCCCGGTAGGCGGTGTTCTGCGCGTACAGCGCATTCAGGATGGTGACCGCGCCCTGCAGCGCATCGACGCCGGTGTGGGGAATGGCGGCGTGCGCCATCTTGCCGTGCACGGTGACTTCCATCTGCAGGCAGCCGTTGTGCGCAGTGACCACCTCGTAGGAAAAACCGGCGGCGATCAGCAGGTCGGGGCGGGTGAGGCCTTGGCGCAGCAGCCAGCCGGGGCCAAGTTCGCCGCCGAATTCCTCGTCATATGTGAAATGCAGTTCTACACCGCCGGTGAGCGCGGCGCCCAGCGATTCGAGCGCACGCACGGCAAAGGTGAAGCTCGCAAAGTCGCCCTTGCTGACCGCCGTGGCGCGGCCGTAGATCTGCCCGTCCTCGATCTCGCCGCCATACGGGTTGTGCTGCCATCCATCGCCGGGTGGCACCACATCGCCATGGGCGTTGAGGGCAATCACCGGGCTGCTGCCCGGCGCACCGTACGGCCGGCGCACGATCAGGTTGGTGATGGACGCCATGCCGGCGGCCTGCACCTCGGCAGCGGGCACCGTGTGTTTTTCAGCCATAAAGCCAAAGGCCTGCAACAGCTCGGCCGTGCGGTCGGCATGCGGCGCGTTCTTGCCGGGAGGCGTGTCGGTCGGTACACGGATCAGCTCCTGCAGGAAGCGCACTTCCTCGTCAAAGTGCGCGTCGATCCACTGGTCGAGCAACCGGTAGTCTTTAGGGTAGTCTTTGGCTGGGCCAGCGTGGTGGGTCAAGGATGTCATGAGGGGTCACTGGCCAGTTGGGTCAGCAGATGGCTGAAGGCGGTGATGGCCAGCTGGATGTCGTCGCTGGTGCTGCTCTCCAGCGGGTTGTGGCTGATGCCGGAGTTCTCGCCGCGCACAAACAGCATGGCCTGCTGCATCACCTTGTGCAGTTTCATCGCGTCGTGTCCGGCGCCGCTGGGCATGCGGTGCAGCGGCAGACCCAGCGCGCTCACGGCCTGTTCCCAGCGCTGCTGCCACACTGTGGCGCTGGGGGCGGCGGCAGCGCGTTCGGTCAGCTCGGTGCTGCAGTGCACGCCGCGGCGCGCGCAGATGGCCTGCAGTTCGGCCAGCACGTCAGCGACCATCGCGTCGCGCTGCGCGTCGTCGGGTGCACGCATGTCGAGCGAAAAGTGGCAACGCCCCGGTACCACATTGATGGAGCCGTTGGGCACATGCAGCATGCCGATGGTGGCGACCGAGTCGCCATCCTGTGCAGCGCGCTTTTCCATGTAGAGGGCGAGCTCCGCCACGGCAACGGCGGCATCGCGGCGGCGGTTCATCGGCGTGGTACCGGCGTGGCTGGCGGTGCCGGTCATCTCGCAAAGGTAGCGCACGCTGCCATTGATGGAGGTGACGATACCCAGCGGAATATTCAGCTCGTTGAGCACCGGCCCCTGCTCGATGTGGACCTCGACAAAGCCGAGGTAGTTGTCTGCGTTACGGCGTATGGCCGGAATCGCTGCCGGGTTCAGCCCGGCGTGTTGCATGGCCTCGCGCATGGTGATGCCTGCCGCGTCTTTCTGGTCCAGCCACTCGGGCTTGAAGTCGCCGGTGAGCGCGCCGGAGCCAAGAAAGGTGGCCTTGTAGCGCTGGCCTTCCTCCTCGGCAAAGCCCACCACTTCAATGTGGAAGGGCAGGCGCTCGCCGCGCTGGTGCAAGGCCTGCACGCAGGCCATGGGCACGAAGATGCCCAGGCGCCCGTCGTATTTGCCGCCATTGCGCACGGTGTCGTAGTGGCTGCCGGTCAGCAGTGTTTTGGCCGGGACTGTGGCCGCGCGGTAAATGCCCACCACATTGCCCACGGCATCAATGCGCACCTCGTCAAAGCCGCAGTCGCGCATGGTCTGGCTGATGAAGGCGGCGCAGGCGCGATGCGCGTCAGTGAGGTAAGTGACGGTCAGTTGGCCCTTCTCTGCATAGCCCGGATCGCTGAATTGCGCCATCTGCTCGTGCCAGTCCCACACGGTGTTGCCCTCCAGAGGCTCGGCGGCGAACTTGTCGTTGATGCGCAGCTCGACCACGCGGTGGATGTTGCGCAGGTTTTCCTGCAGCTCGAACTCGGGATGGTTCTGCAGGCGCCGACTGAAGGTGTCGATGATCTGCCGCTTGTTCAGTCCGGTACCGCGTGGGCCGCGCACGGCCAGGATGAATGGGAAACCGAACTTGGCGTTGTAGTCGCTGTTGAGCTGCTGCAGCGTGGCGAATTCTTCGGGCGTGCATTGCGTGAGCCCGGCCTTGCCCTGCTCATGGCTTGACTCCGCTGTCAGGCTCTGGCTCACCATGGCCTTGCCGGCCAGTTCGGGGTGGGCGCAGATCAGTGCGACCTGCGCCTCACGGCCTGCCTCGGCCAGCAGCTGGACCAGGCTGTACTTGAGGTGCGCCAGAGACACAAACGGGCGCGCCTGGAGTGCCTGCTCAGCGACCCAGGGCGAGTGTTCGTACAGTCCGTCCAGCAGCTTCAGTGCTTCGGTCGCGGGCGCGGCATTGACTTGAGCAAGGGTGATGGCCATGCGTCAGTGCTCCTGCACGGGTAGATTGGGTTGATAGGGGTGGGTCTTCTGCCAGTGGCGCGCAATGTCGATGCGGCGGCAGACCCAGACCTGGTCGTGCGACTGCACATGGTCCAGAAAACGCTGCAGGGCGCGCAGCCGCCCGGGCCGGCCGAGCAAGCGGCAGTGCATGCCGATGCTGAGCATCTTCGGTGCGTTCTGGCCGTTCGGTGCGCCTTCGTTGTAGAGCACGTCAAAGCTGTCGCGCAGGTATGTGAAGAAGTCGTCGCCCTGCGAAAACCCCTGCGGCAGCGCAAAGCGCATGTCGTTGGCATCCAGCGTGTAGGGCACCACCAGCCGTGGCACCACCACGCCGTCGGTGCGTGTCACCGGTGTCCAGAAAGGCAGGTCATCACCGTAATAGTCGCTGTCGTATTCGGTGCGGCCATCGTCAGCCACCAGGCGGCGCGTGTTGGGGCTGTCGCGGCCGGTGTACCAGCCCACGCCGTGGATGCGCTGCGTGTCGTCTGCCTGCGTGCCAGTGAGCTGTTCGATCGCGTCCAGCCCGAGGCGCATGTGCTCCCGCTCGGTGGCTTCGTCAATCTGCTGGTAGTTGATCCAGCGCCAGCCGTGGCAGGCAATCTCGTGGCCCAGTTCCACAAAGGCGGCGGTCACGTCGGGGTGGTGCTGCAGGGCCATACCCACACCGAACACCGTCAGTGGCAACTGGCGCTTTTCAAACTCGCGCAGGATGCGCCACACGCCGACCCGCGAGCCGTATTCGTAAATGCTTTCCATCGTCAGGTGCCGGTCCGCGAAACTGGGCGGGTTGGCCATCTCCGAGAGGAACTGCTCCGAACCCGGATCGCCGTGCAGCACGCAGTTCTCGGCGCCTTCTTCGTAATTCAGGACAAACTGCACCGCGATGCGGGCCTTGCCCGGCCACTGCGGATGCGGCGGTGTGCGGCCGTAGCCGATCAGGTCTCGCGGGTAGTGGGGGTGGGGCGGGAGTGGGTTCATGACAGCGCCATGGAGATGTCGTTGCTCGGCACCTTGCGATCGAAGGCGAGGTTCTGCTCGACATTCAGCAGGTGCTCGGTCATCAGTCGCACGGCCAGGGGTTCATCGCGCGCTGCCAGGGCCTTGATGATGTCGGCGTGTTCGTCGTGCGAGTGCTCGGCGGCGCTGTCGGTCTGGTACATCAGCGTGATGAGAGCGCAGCGCGAGATCAGCTCGCCCAGCATCTGCGCCAGCACCTCGTTGCCCATCAGCTCGGTCATGCGCACATGGAAGTCGCCCAGCAGCGTCGTGCGCACCGGCACATCGCCGCGCTCCATCGCGGCTTTTTCCTGCGCCACATGCTCCCTGAGCGCCTTGATCTTCGCTGGCGTCACCTCGCGCACAAAGGCGCGGGTCATTTCGGCTTCCAGCATGCGACGCACCGCAAACACCTGGCGCGCTTCCATCACCGACGGCGCGGCAACGAACGCGCCGCGTGCCGGCTCCAGCCGGATCAGGCGGTTCTGCGACAGCTGGAACAGCGCCTGCCGCACCAGTGTGCGCGAGACGCCGAAGTGGTCGGCCAGCTTCTGCTCGGCCAGTTTGGTGCCGGGATGCAGCCGGTGCTCCACAATTGCTTTGGTGAGCGCCTCGACGATGGCGCGGGTGTTGGGTGACTCCATCGCCCGATGATAGCGGCAAGCCGAAAATGTATACACTTTTGGTAAACCATTTCAACCGTTCTCGGCACGCGCCAACACACCCTTCCACAAAGGATTGCCATGGGACTGAGCACACACGTACTGGACACCATGCACGGCACGCCTGCGGGCGGCATGGGCGTTGCCCTTTACACCACCGAGGGCGAGGCGGCGACGCTGGTCAAGCGTTTTGTTCTCAATGCCGACGGCCGCAATCCGGACGGGCTGCTCTATGACAGCGCCACGCTGAAGGTGGGCACCTACCGGCTGGTGTTTGAGGTGCAGGCCTATTTCCGCGCCAAAGGTGTGGCGTTGCCCGAGCCGGCTTTTCTGAATCGGGTAAGTCTGGATTTCGGTGTGGCCGATCCACGGCAACATTACCACGTGCCCTTGCTGGTCACCCCCTGGAGCTACTCGACCTATCGGGGCAGCTGACAGGCCCGCCGTCGGCGGGCGAGGGTGTCACGTAAAAGTCACTTGAGGCAGTAACAATGAAGGGTTGTCTGGTCACGAGGTGATCCTCCTTCAATCAATGTCTATGAAACAAAAAACCTCCCTCCTTTCCTCTTCCCGCCGCCGACTCACACTGCAATGGGTGGCTGCTGCCCTGACGGGTCTGGCTGGCATGGCGCATGCGCAGAGCGCCGGCGCGGCCAACCCGGCCGGTGTCTATCCGGACCGCCCCGTGAAGATCGTCGTGCCGTTTGCACCCGGGGCCGGCACCGATGCCATGGGCCGCCTGATTGCCCAAAAGCTGGGCGAGGCATTGGGCGGCACTTTCGTGGTCGAGAACCGGGCAGGCGCCTCCGGCGCCATTGGCACCCAGTTTGTGGCGCAGTCGCCTGCCGATGGCTATACCTTGCTGCTGGCTGCGTCGCCATTCACCACGGTGGCGGCATCGCTGCCCAGCGCCAATTACGACCCGCTGCGCCAGTTCACTCCGGTCGGCATGATTGCCAGCGGCCCGCTGGTCTGGGCGGCCAACACCAGCCTGCCTGCAAGCAACATGAAGGAACTCGTCACGCTGGCCCGCCAGAAACCGGGTGCGCTCAATTACGGCTCGGCTGGTGCGGGCGGCGTGAATCATCTGGTGCTGGAGCTTCTCAAGTCGCGTACCGGCACCTTCATCACGCACATTCCGTATCGTGGCGTGGCGCCAGCCACCATGGACATGATTGGCGGGCAGATCCAGCTCATCACCGGCACCATTCCGGCGTTGTTGCCCTTCATCAAGGACGGCCGCGTCAAGCCGCTCGCCGTGACCAGCGCCAAGCGCTCCAGCGCCTTGCCTGACGTTCCCAGCATGGCTGAAGCCGGCTTGCCAGGGTTTGATGTGGTGAATTACTTTGCCCTGATGGCCCCTGCCGGCACCCCACCCGCAATTGTGAACACCATCAACGCAGCGATCGCCAAACTGGTGGTGCAGCCCGATGTGGTGGCACGCTTCAAGACCGATGCCGTCGAAGCCGCACCGGGCTCGCCCGCATTGCTCGGCCAGTTCATCGAGGCGGATTACCGCGCGTGGCGCAATGTCGTGACGACGCAGAACCTCAAAATAGATTAAACACCCCCGTCCAGGCTCACTGCGTGTAGCCCGTTCCCCCCTCAAGGGGGCGGTGCCTGCGGCCCGG
>CALSAU010000100.1:0-6907 GCA_943372985.1 Polaromonas sp. YR568
GGAGGCGCTGGAAATTCTGTTGCTGGCCTCACTGGGCTTTGCCAACCCGTACTGAGCGCTGCGTGCCCATGGACCCCGCACGATTTACCGCGTGCCAGCGCCCTTGCTGAAGGCCGGCCGGTCCAGCCGGTACAGGCGTGTGGCGTTGCCGTGGGCCACCTTGGCGCCCACTTCGGGCGGCAGCTGCTCGACCAGATTGCGCAGATTCGTCAGCCCTTCTTCGCTGGAGCCGCGCGCGATGCCGTTGCGCGCGTAGAACGAATCACTGCCCAGCATGAAGCGGTCCGGGAACTCGTTCACCAGCGCCACCCACGCTTCCTTGACCTTGCCATCCACGTCCACCGCGGCGGCCGGCCGTGGCGCACCGCGGTTAAGCCTGAAACTCATCGACAGGTTGGGGTGCGCTGTCAGCATCTGGCGCACCCGCTCCGGCGCGCGCGTGAGCAGCGGCTCGAAGCCGACATGCACCCACACAATCTGCGCCTTGCGGTTGTGGGCCAGCAGCCGCTCCAGCGCTGCAAGGTTGCTCTTGAGCACCGGCGGGTTGAGCGGGTTGGGCTTGAGCACATCGGGCAGCGGCATGTCTTCTGGCACCAGATCGCAGTGCAGGTCGATCGGGACGTTGCTTTCGGCCGCCACATCCGCCAGCAGAAGCAGCAGCGGGTGATCGGCCGGCACGTCTTCAAACGCGTGGCGCGGGCCCATCGCCGGAATCGAGACATGCATCACCGCGATCTCCCCGAAGCCCACCGCGCCGAGTTTCACGATCTCCTGCGCCCGCTTGCGGAATTTGTCTTTTACCCCGTCGTTCACGGCGTCCACTCTGGTTTCGTGAATCATCACGTTCAGCGTGCTGCCGCCCAGCACGGCAAACCGGTCGGGATGGGCTTGGGTGGTGAACAGCAGGTCCTCGATGTCGTAGAACCATTGTGGGGTGACCGTGGCAAAAGGCGGCGGCATCAGCAGGCTGCGCACAATGCCAAAGCGGTCCATGGTGGCCAGCGCCGTCTTGTGCGATGCGTCCATCTCCTTGTAGGGAATGGTCTGAAAGTGTGCGTGTGTGTCAATCATCGGAAGGGGCTGCGCCCAACCGAACCCCATGCCTGCGGACAATGCCGCAGCGATCCATGCCTTTTTCATCGCCATTCCCTCGCGCTTGACTGACTCGTGTTTTGCTGATTCTGGTGTTTCTGTATTTCTGGGCTTTGCCGCTTCAGTCCGCCTGCCCGATACGCAGGGGGATGGTCACCGGCCCGTCGTTGACCAGATGCACTTTCATGTCGGCCCCAAATTGCCCGGTTTCCACCGGGGCGTGGGCGATGCGGGCCTGCGCGACAAAGTGGTCGTACAGCCTGCGGCCCTCTGCTGGCAGTGCGGCGCCCGTGAAGCTGGGCCGGTTGCCGCCCGACACATCGGCCGCCAGCGTGAACTGGCTCACCACCAGCAGGCCGCCGCGCAGGCCCTGTCCGTCGAGGTCCTGCACGCAGCGGTTCATCTTGCCGGCATCGTCTGAAAAAATCCGCAGCTTGAGGATCTTGGCCAGCATGCGGTCTGCATGGCCTTCGGTGTCGCCGTGCTCGGCGCACAGCAGCACCAGCAGGCCGGGGCCGATGGCGCCGGCTACTTCGCCATCGATGACGACGCGGGCCTCGGCCACGCGCTGCAGGATCGCCCTCATTCCGTCCGCTGCGCGATCAGTCGGTGATGCCGGCTGCCACGAACAGCGGCTTGCCTACCGGGCCCGACAGAAAACTCACGAACTGTTGCGCCAGCGCCTGTTGCCCGCCGAGGGCCAGAGGTGCAGCCGTGTAAGAGGTGTAGTTTTGTATGGCGGCGGGGAAGGGGCCGACAAACTTCAGTCCCTTGCCCTGGTACAGCAGGATCTCGGTGATCGGCGCGAAGCCGATCTCTCGCACGGCACCCGGCTTGGCAGCCTTGATCACATGCTCCATCACGGAGGCGCCATCGGGGTAGCGCGTGGTTTTGGCTTCCACCTGGTTGTAGATATCCATCTTGCGCAGAAGGCCTTCGAAGTACAGGCCAGTCGACGCACGGTTGAAGACCAGCGAATCGGCGGCCAGCACGGCTTGCTTGACGGCTTCTGCGCTGGAAATGTCAGGCACCGGTGCGCCATCGCGCACCGTCACACCCATGCCGACCCGACCCACGTTGGCCCGCGTTTCGGCCAGCTTGCCGGCCTGCGCGAACTCGCCAATCACGGCTGGCGGCGCAATCACCACATCAAAGGCCGGATTGCCCTCCATGCGCTGGCGCAGTTGCGGAGCCGTGTTGAAGGTGATCTTGACCGTGTGACCGGTCTGCTGCTGAAAGGCGGTAGCCGCAGCGCGCAGGCCGGGCTCAATGGCGCCGGCGCTGAGCACGGCCAACTCCGCCGCCCCAGCGCGTGCGACCATGAGCAGCAGGGCCGTCCAGGTGAGAACGCGCGTCAGGCGGGAGACCGGCTTCATGGCATTCCTTCGGGCAGAGGTTGTCGATGGGGAAGTGTGATTCAAAAAGGACGGGCTGTCCTCAGGCGAGGGTCACACGCGCAAACTTGCGCTTGCCGACCTGCAACACATAAGTGCCGGCATCAAGTTTCAGCGCCTTGTCGCTGACCACGCTGGAGTCGATTCGCACACCGCCCCCGTCGATCAGGCGATTCGCTTCGCTGCCCGATGGCGCGAGGCCCGCCGCCTTGAGCAGTGCGCCTATGCCCATCGGCGCGCCAGACAGCGACACCTCGGGGATTTCATCCGGTACGCCGCCCTTGCTGCGGTTGATGAAATCCTGCTCGGCCGCATCAGCGGCGGCTGCGGTGTGAAAGCGCGCGGTGATTTCCTTGGCCAGCGCCACCTTGGCGTCCTTGGGGTTGCGTCCGCCTTCCACCTCCGCCTTGAGTGCGGCGATCTCCGCTTCGCTCCGGAAGCTCAGCAGTGTGTACCAGCGCCACATCAGCACATCGGAGATGCTCAGCACCTTGGCAAACATGGTGTTGGCGTCTTCGGAGATGCCGATGTAGTTGTTCTTGCTCTTGGACATCTTCTCGATGCCGTCCAGGCCTTCGAGCAGCGGCATGGTCAGGATGCACTGCGGCTCCTGGCCGTATTCGGCCTGCAGGTGGCGACCCATCAGCAGGTTGAACTTCTGGTCGGTGCCGCCCAGTTCCAGTTCGCTTTTGAGCGCCACCGAGTCATAGCCCTGCATCAGCGGGTAAAGAAACTCATGCACGCTGATCGGTGTGCCGGCCTTGAAGCGGTCATTGAAGTCGTTGCGCTCCATCATGCGGGCCACCGTGTAGCGCGACGCGAGCTGGATCATGCCGGTGGCGCCCAGCGGTTCGCTCCACTCGCTGTTGTAACGGATCTCGGTTTTGGCCGGGTCCAGCACCAGACTGGCCTGGCGGTAATAGGTTTCGGCATTCACCTTGATCTGCTCGGCCGTCAGCGGCGGGCGGGTGGCGTTGCGGCCAGACGGGTCGCCAATCAGGCTGGTGAAGTCCCCGATCAGGAAGATCACGGTGTGGCCCAGGTCCTGCAACTGCCGCATTTTGTTCAGGACCACGGTGTGGCCGACATGAATGTCAGGCGCCGTCGGGTCCAGCCCCAATTTGATGCGCAGCGGCACGCCTGTGGCCTCGGAGCGGGCCAGCTTTTTGACCCATTCGTCTTGCGGAATCAGCTCCTCGCAGCCCCGCAGGGACACGGCGAGGGCCTCCCGGACGCGGTCCGTGACCGGATGATTTGTAACAACTGCTTGATTCATAAGGGTTTTTCACATGCCGAGGACGTGTCCGGCGGATAGAATAGGATTTTCCTTCTTCGGCTGGCCATTTTAGTTGGCCTGTAACTTGCTGAAGTCGGACCAGAAGATTTGCAGCCTGACGATCCCGCCCCCGGCCACCGGCAGGCGGGCATCGGGCAACCCCTTTTAACGCAATTGGTCGTGCAGCGCGCGACTGATGCAATTGAGTCGGGATTTTGTTTTGCCTCTGCCAAAGCCTTCGCGGATTCTGCTTCCTGTCGCCGAGAGTCTCCGCCGCCATCCCCGACGAGTCACCACCACACTGGCTGCCCTGCTGCTGGGAACCGGGGTGACCGCTTTCGGCGTGGCTCCTCTGGCGCCCGATGCCGCCGATTTGCCAGTCCGCCAGATTCTCGAAGAGGTGCAGCCGCTGGCCACCGCGCCGCAGACCGAGTTGCTGGGCGACTTCCGTTTCAACCTGTTTCGCACCGAGAGCACCCGCAGCAGCGACACGGTGGATGCCTTGCTCCGGCGCCTGAACATCGATGACAGCGCCGCTGCGGCTTTCCTGCGTTCTGACGCGAATGCCCGCCTCCTGCTCGCTGGTCGTGCCGGCAAGAATGTGACGGTAGAGGCCAGCGACAGCCAGCAGTTGCAGAAACTCAGCATGCGCTGGCCCAGCGAAGACGACGCGCTGTTCAAGCGACTGGTGGTCGAGCGCACCGGCGCTGGTTTCACGTCCCGCATTGAGGCCGTGCCTTATGTCAGTTCGACACGCCTGTCCAGCGGCGTGATCCAGAGCTCGCTGTTTGCAGCTACCGATGAGGCCCGCATCCCGGATGCCGTGGCCGTGCAGATGGCCGAGATTTTCTCGGGTGACATCGACTTCCGCCGCGCGCTGCGCAAGGGCGACCGCTTCAACGTGGTCTACGAAACGCTGGAAGCCGATGGCGAGCCATTGCGCACCGGCCGCGTGCTGTCCGCTGAATTCGTGAATGCTGGCAAGGCTTTCCAGGCCATGTGGTTCCAGCCGCCCGGTAAGGATGCGACAGGTATGGCCCACAAGGGCAGCTACTACACGCTCGACGGGCAGAGCCTGCGCCGCGCCTACCTCAGCTCGCCGGTGGAGTTCTCCCGCGTCAGCAGTGGGTTCTCGATGCGCTTTCACCCCATCCTGCAGAAATGGCGCGCTCACCTCGGCACGGACTTCGCAGCGCCCACCGGCACGCCAGCACGGACTGTCGGTGACGGTGTGATCGAGTTCGCCGGTGTGCAAAACGGCTACGGCAATGTGGTGTTCATCAAGCACCGCAACGGCCATGAGACGGTGTATGCCCACCTCAGCAAGATCATGGTCCAGCGTGGTCAGGCCGTGACCCAGGGTCAGACCATCGGTCTGGTCGGTGCGACGGGCTGGGCCACCGGCCCGCATCTGCACTTTGAATTCCGTGTCAACGGGCAGCACCAGGACCCGATGCTGATCGCCAAGCAGAGCGAAGCCGTTCCAGTTCCCGCAGCTGCTTTGCCTGTGTTCCGGCAGGTGGCGGGCGATGTGCGCATGCAGCTGCAGGCGGCGGCGAGCATCACGCAGACGCGTACTGAATAACTAAAGCCCCCACGCTCCCCCACTTCGTGTGGGTCGCTGCCCCCCAAGGGGGCCGTTTCGCCTGCGGCCTGGCAAAGCCAGCTCCGCGGCTCTGCTGGTGTGAAGACCTTCCTTCTTTATCGCTCAGCTTGCTCTGAACCCCGTTCGTCCTAAGCCTGTCGAAGGACAGTTGCTTGGGAGTCGCCTGAGCGGGGCAAAATAGCCTGATGTCTGATTTCTACATTGGCCTGATGTCGGGCACTTCGCTGGACGGTGCTGACGGCGTGCTCGTCGATTTCTCTGGTGCCGCGCCGCGTGTGGTGGCGTCTGCGACGGAGCCTTTCCAAGCGGGCTTCCGGCAGGAGTTGCTGGCGCTCAACAGTCCGGGTGCCAACGAGCTGCACCGCGCCGCGTTGGCGGGCAATCAGGTGGCGGCTGTTTATGCCCGCGTGGTGCAGTCGCTGCTCGATGCCGCCGCGTCGAAGGGCATTGGCAAGGCGCAGGTGCGGGCCGTCGGCGCACATGGGCAAACCGTCAGGCACCAGCCGGGCAGCGCTGCGAACCCGGTCGAGCAGGCCTACACCCTGCAGTTGAACAACCCGGCACGGCTGGCCGAGCTCACCGGTCTGGATGTGGTGGCCGACTTTCGCAGCCGCGATGTAGCGGCCGGCGGTCAGGGTGCGCCGCTGGTTCCCGCGTTCCATCAGGGGGTGTTCGGCCGGCCCGACGCGCCGATGGTGGTGCTGAATCTGGGTGGCATCGCCAATCTCAGCATCCTGCCGGCGGGAGGGCAGCGGCCAGTACTGGGTTTTGACTGCGGACCGGGCAATGCGCTGATGGACGCCTGGTGCCAGCAGCACACCGGCCAGGCCTTTGATGCTGGCGGTGCGTGGGCAGCCGGTGGGCAGCTGTTGCCTGCCTTGCTCGCCCGTCTGATGGCCGAACCCTACCTGCAACTGCCACCACCCAAAAGCACTGGCCGAGATTTATTCAGCCTGGGCTGGCTGAAGCACCAGCTGGCGCCCTTCGCGACCGAACGGCCGCAGAATATTCAATGCACCCTCGCGGAATTCACGGCAGCGGCCTGCATCGCAGACATCGAACGGCATGCCCGGGATTGCGCGGCGCTGATTGTGTGCGGCGGGGGGGCTTTCAACAGCCATTTGATGCAGCGGCTGCAAGTCGGTTTGCCCTGGCTGGAGGTGTCGTCGTCTGACCGGCATGGCCTGCCGCCATTGCAGGTGGAAGCCGCCGCGTTTGCGTGGCTGGCGCGTCAGACCGTGCTGCGGCGTCCGGGCAACCTGCCCAGCGTGACCGGTGCGGCTGGCCTGCGCGTGCTCGGTGCCATCTACCCGGCCTGACCGCACCCTAGAGACGCAAAAAAGCCGCCCGAGGGCGGCTTTTCAATGAATCGTGTGCGGGTTGCTCAGGCCGAGAAGCTGGAGCCGCAACCGCAGGTGCTGGTGGCGTTCGGGTTCTTGATGACGAACTGGGCGCCTTCGAGGTCGTCCTTGTAATCAATTTCTGCACCGACCAGGTACTGGTAGCTCATTGCATCGATCAGCAGCGACACGCCATTTT
>CALSAU010000101.1:0-6906 GCA_943372985.1 Polaromonas sp. YR568
TCCCCACGCCGGCCAGCGACTGCGCCATCTCGCGTGCCCGCTGTTCACGGCCACCCCGGGTGTTGTGCAGGCCCTGATGCATGGCGGGGTCGTTCGCGTCGAAGCCGAGTCCGACAATGTGAACCGTTTCGCCCGCGAACGTGACGGAAATTTCAGTGCCGGTGAGGTAATGCAGGCCATTGGCCCTGGCTGCTTCGGCTGCGCGCTGCTGGCCGCCGATCTCGTCGTGGTCCGTCAGGGCCCACAGTTCAACCCCGTTGGCCTTGGCGCGTTCTGCCAGTGCCTCCGGTGTCAGGGTGCCGTCGGACACCACAGAGTGGCAGTGCAGGTCGGCGTTCAGAATGTTTTGGGGAGCCACAGGGCCATTTTAGGCCTTGCGCTTTCGCGGTGCTGTCAGCGCGGGCAGGCCGAGCCGACCAGGATTTCAGCGGAGTCCGAAAAATGACAGCACGATGCCGATCACAACAACCAGGCCGACGATGTAAATAATGGTGTTCATGGGTTCCTCTTGCCGCGAGACGCGCGCGATGCTGGCCCGAGGCCAGAGGCTGCACAGCGGGATGCGTGCAGCTCAGAACCCATGGTCGCGCAAGGTGTGGTCGTGGCCTGTAGTCCGCGCCGCCCATGCACCGTGGGACAAGCGCGCTGTGTGCGTTACCGAACACGACGCCCCGGATCGCAGGGCAGAAAGGGTTTAAAGCTCCGCGCCCTCGACCAGAAAGCGCACGCGCCGCACACCCTGCCATTCATCGGCGTCCAGCCGGAAGGCCAGTGTGACACGCTGCGGCAGCGCTTCGGTGTGGCCGAACCAGATGCCATCGACCGGCTGGCCCTGGTGCTTGAGCTTGAGGGAGAGGTGCTTTTCTCCGACCAGGCGCTGCGACACCACCTCGACTTCCTCGCTGAAGGTGGGCGCGGCAAAGCCCTGGCCCCAGACCTCCTTGTGCAGCGTATCCACCACATCGGTGCGGCGGTATTCGGCGGGCAGCGGCCCGTCGGTGTCGAGGCGCCGGGTCAGCGTGGCAGCGTCCAGCCATTCGCGGGCCACTTGCTGCAGGGCCTGCTCGAAGATATCGAAGTTTTCTTCTGCCAGCGTGCAGCCCGCTGCCATCGCATGGCCACCGAAGCGCAGCAGCACACCGGGGTGGCGCTTGGCCACCAGGTCCAGTGCGTCGCGCAGATGAAAGCCGGCAATCGAGCGGCCCGAGCCCTTGAGCTCATGTTCCTTGCCGGGGGCCTGGCTGGCGGCGAACACGAAGGTGGGCCGGTGCAGCTTGTCCTTTATGCGTGAGGCCACGATACCGACCACGCCTTCGTGGAAGTCGGGGTCAAAGATCGCAATCGCCGGCGGCGGCTCGGCGTCTTCATCCACCATCGCGTCGGCGGCCAGTTGCGCCTGCTCGCGCATGCCGGCCTCGATGTCGCGGCGTTCGCGGTTGATGCCGTCCAGCATCCGGGCCAGTTCGTCGGCGCGGGCTTCGTCGTCAGTGAGCAGGCATTCAATGCCCAGCGTCATGTCGCTCAGGCGCCCGGCGGCGTTGATGCGCGGGCCGAGCGCAAAGCCGAAGTCAAACGTGGTCGCCGCATCGGCCTTGCGACCCGCCGCGCGAAACAGTCCGGCAATCCCGGCGGGCATCTGGCCCTGGCGGATGCGCTTGAGGCCCTGCGCCACCAGCCGGCGGTTGTTGGCGTCGAGCTTCACCACATCGGCCACCGTGCCCAGTGCCACCAGCGGCAGCAGTGCATCGAGCCGGGGCTCGGTCTGGCCTTCAAAATGGCCGCGCTGGCGCAGCTCGGCGCGCAGCGCCATCAGCACATAAAACATCACGCCGACACCGGCAATCGATTTGCTCTCAAACGCGCAGGCGGGCTGGTTCGGGTTGACGATCACATCGGCGTCAGGCAGCAGCACCTGGCCATCGCGCAAGGCGGGCAGGTGGTGGTCGGTCACCAGCACCTGCATGCCCAGCGCTTTGGCACGGGCCACGCCGTCGATGCTGGCAATGCCGTTGTCCACCGTCAACAGCAGGTCGGCGCCGCTGGCTTTCACGCGCTCGGCAATCGGCGGCGTCAGGCCATAGCCGTCAATCACCCGGTCGGGCACCAGATAGCTCACGTTTCGCGCGCCCAGCAGGCGCAGGCCGCGCAAGCCAACGGCGCAGGCGGTGGCGCCGTCGCAGTCGTAGTCGGCCACGATGCAGATGTTTTTGCTGGCCGCCATCGTGTCGGCCAGCAGGCGTGCGGCCTCTGCGGCCCCGTGCAGGGCGGTGGGCGGCAACAGGCGGGCGAGCCCGTCGTCCAGTTCGTCGGCGGCACGCACGCCGCGCGCTGCATAGAGCTGCGCCAGAAGCGGGTGCACGCCAGCCTGCTGCAGCGCCCATGCGCTGCGCGGAGGGACATCACGCACGTGGATTTTCATGGCCGGGCTTTCGCGGCAGCGTGGGGAAGGCAGTCGAGGGAGGTCATAGTGATTCGAGCAGGTTCAGCAGCGGTGGCGATGTGAAGCGGCCCACGGTTCGTGCCAGCCAGCCGTCCTGCCGCGTCTCAAAAGTGTGGGCGTTGCTTTCGCCGCACAAGGTCAGCCTGACGTGGTGGCCGGCGCTTTGGCGTGCCAGTAACGCCTGGATGTCGCCGGCGTCGAGTGCCGTCCACGCCTTGGCGTAGGCGGCCCAGTTATCGCTGAACACGGCGGGTGCGAGGCTGCGCTGCACGGTTGTCGATGGCATCTGCGAGGTGCCTGCAGGCAGGGCGCCGGTGCCGCTGAGCCAGAAGGAGTTGATGGCGACCCGCCCCTGCGCCGCGCGCGCTTCGTTCAAGGGGTGTGTGTAGAGCAACATCTGCATTTCGTTTTGCAGCAGCTTGATTTTTCGGGCGGCGCTGCTGGTGTCATCAACCGGCTTCGGAAGCCACGGGTCGACGTTGCGGCCCAGCACCCGGTCCAGCGAGGCGCTGGGCTGGTGGCGAAAGACCTCGCCACTTGCCAGCCAGCGGCCGTGCCCCAGTGCCTCGGTGTGATGCAGGGTAATGCCCTCGGTCGCAAAGTAGGGCTGCATGGCGGCCAGCAGTGCGCGCGATTCGCTTTCTGAAAGGGCCAGCGCCGCCGGGTCGGTCAGGGTGGCGTGCTCGCGGCCCATCGCCCAGTGGCAGGGCGTGATCCATGCCCAGGCGCTGCCGGGCGTGGCCTCCAGGTGCTGAGCCGCATCCAGCGCCGCCCAGGGGAGCAGACCGTCTCCGATTGAGCCGGTGTTCCAGCCCAGCGCCCGTGCCAGCGCCCGCTCGTGCGGTGGCGACAGGGTGTGGCTGTCGGCGTCGTCACTGTGCACCCGCGTCATGCCTTTCAGCAGTCGGCTGAGACAGGGCAAGCCCTGGGGCGCCAGCGCTTTCATGGCTGGCTGCCAGTCTTCAGCGGCGCAGGCCGCAAACGCAATCAGCAGGTGGGGCGCAGGCACGGGGCTGCCTGTGCTGGCGATAGGGAATTTGGCTGACATGGGGTGATTGTCCGGGATGCAACAATACCGCCATGCAAATCCCTTATGAGCTGCTGGTGGGCTGGCGCTACACGCGCGCGGGCCGTGCCACCCGGCGCAACGGCTTCATCTCCTTCATTTCAGGCGTTTCCATGCTGGGCATTGCGCTCGGTGTGGCGGCGCTCATCATTGTGCTGAGCGTGATGAACGGCTTCCAGAAGGAAGTGCGCGACCGCATGCTCGGCGTGATCTCGCACATCGAGGTGTTCGCGCCCAATGGTGCGGCATTGCCGGACCCGGCCAGAACCATGACCGAGATCAAGACCCAGCCGCAGGTTGTGGGCGCTGCCACTTTCATTGCCGCGCAGGCCCTGCTGGCGCGCGGCGAAGACATGAAGGGCACGCTGGTGCGCGGCATCGATCCGGCACTCGAGGGCGAGGTCACCGATCTGGCGGTTACCTCGGCCTCGACGCTGGCCCGCCTGGTGCCGGGTAATTTTGGCGTGGTGCTGGGCGGCGAACTGGCGCGCTCCATGGGCGTGCGTGAAGGCGACTCGGTGACGCTGATTGCGCCCAGCGGACAGGTCACACCAGCCGGTGTGGTGCCGCGCCTCAAGCAGATGACGGTGGTCGGCACCTTTGACTCCGGTCATTACGAATACGACTCGGCGCTGGTGATGCTGCATCAGGATGACGCGGCGAAAGTCTTCAGGCTGGAAGGGCCGACCGGCATCCGCATCAAGCTCAAGGACCTGCAGCAGGCGCGCGAGGTGGCGGTGGCCCTGTCCACCAGCCTGAGTGGTGACCTGCTGATCCGCGACTGGACGCGCCAGAACCGCACCTGGTTTTCGGCGGTGCAGCTGGAAAAACGCATGATGTTCATCATCCTCACGCTCATCGTGGCGGTGGCGGCCTTCAACCTCGTCAGCACGCTGGTGATGACGGTGACCGACAAGCGCGCCGACATTGCCATCCTGCGCACACTGGGCGCCAGCCCGAAAAGCATCATGGGCATCTTCATGGTGCAGGGCGCGCTGGTCGGCGTGATCGGCACCCTCTCGGGTCTGTTGCTGGGGCTGGGCATTGCGCTCAACATTGATGTGATCGTTCCGGCAATCGAGCAGATGCTCAATGCCAGCTTCCTGCCCAAGGATATCTATCTCATCAGCCGCATGCCGAGCGAGCCGCAGTACAGCGACATCATGCCCATCGTGGTGATCTCGCTGGTGCTGGCGTTTCTGGCCACCATCTACCCCAGCTGGCGCGCCAGCCGCGTGAATCCGGCAGAGGCCCTCCGATATGAGTGAACTTAAAAGTGACATGCTGAATGCCCTTCAAGGTGGCCACGCGGGAGAGAAGGGCGCCGCTGAAGTCGTTCTCAAAGCCAGCGGTCTCACCAAGCGTTTTCAGGAAGGCCTGATTGACCTGACCGTCCTGCAAGGCGTGGACCTGCAGGTGCACGCCGGTGAAACACTGGCCATCGTCGGAGCCTCGGGCTCAGGCAAAAGCACGCTGCTGCACCTGATGGGCGGGCTGGACGCACCCACCAGCGGCGAGGTCGAGCTCAAGGGTCAACGGCTGTCGGGCCTGTCAGCGCAGCAGCAGGGCGAGCTGCGCAATTTGCACCTCGGCTTCGTTTACCAGTTCCATCACCTGCTGCCCGAGTTCAGCGCGCTGGACAACGTCGCCATGCCCTTGTGGATACGCCGGCAGACGCGTGCCGATGCGGCCGAAGTCGCCAGAAAAATGCTGGCTGCCGTGGGTCTGGAAGGCCGTATCCACCATCGGCCTGCAGAACTTTCAGGCGGCGAACGCCAGCGGGTGGCGATTGCGCGTGCGCTGGTGACACAGCCAGCCTGCGTGCTGGCCGATGAGCCCACCGGCAACCTGGACCGGTCCACCGCCGATGGCGTCTTTGACCTGATGATGCAACTGGCACGCGACCAGGGCACGGCCTTTGTGATGGTCACGCACGATGAAACGCTGGCGTCCCGCTGCGCACGGCTGGTGCGACTGGTGTCCGGGCGTCTGGCGCTGACCAACTGATTCGGGATGTGTTGCGTCGCTTGATGACGCAAATCCCGCCCTTGTGGGATCAGACCGGTTTCAGAGAATCCGGTTGAACCAGAGCAGCGAGAGCGAGGCCGACACGAGCGCCAGCGCAGCGGCCAGCAGTGCCAGCAGGCCGGAGATTTCTGTTTCCTTTTTCTCCACGGCCAGGCGCGAGCTGAGGGTTTCGTAGACCTTCTTCAGGTCGGCCGCAGTGCCGGCATAAAAGTACTCGGCCTGAGTGGTGCGGGCGATGCCCTTGAGGGTTTCCTCGTCAAGCCGCACACGCATCGACCAGCCTTCAAAACCAATCGTCTCGCCATCGACTGTGCCCACACCCACGGTGTAAACCCGCACGCCGCGGTCGGCTGCGGCTTTGGCCGCATCGAGCGAGTCGACACCCGTGGTGCGCTGGCCGTCGGTCAGCAGGATGATGGCCGCCGAGGTGTAGGAGCCGGGCGCCACCGGCGTGAATTCCTTCTTCGCGTCTCGGCCCTCGCGCGGCTGGTCCAGCGACATGCCGCGCGGCCGGTCGCGGCCGGACAGCATGGAATCCAGCGTGATGCCCGCGTCGGGGAACAGCTCGGCCAGCGACACCACAATGCCGTTGCCAATCGCGGTGCCGCGCTGCAGCTGGAACTTGTCGATGGCGGCGGACAGGTCCTCGCGGCTGAGCGTGGCGGGTTGTACCACCGAGGCGGTGCCTGCAAATGCCACCACGCCGACACGCACATTGCGCGGCAGCTCGGCCAGAAAGGCCTTGGCAGCGTTCTGAGCCGCGACCAGACGGTTGGGCTGAACGTCGGTGGCGCGCATGCTGCCAGACACGTCCATCGCCAGGATGATGGTCTCGCGCTGCGAGGGCAGGCTGATCACGGCAAACGGGCGCGAGGCAGCCACCAGCATGGCCGCAATCGACAGCAGAAACAGCAGCGGCGGCACATGCCTGCGAAAGCCCTGACCGCGGCCCATGGCCTCCCGCACGATGGAGAGGCTGGCGTAGCGCAGCGCCATTTTTTTCTTGCGCCTGAGCAACCACACATAAACGAAAACCAGCAGCGGAAGCAGCAGCAGCAGCCAGAGGAACTCGGGCCACAGGAAATTGGGCAGCGGTATGTTGGGCATGGACAAATTGGGCCAGGAGAAATTCATGGGGACGTCCTTGGCGATCTCGGCTTTGCGTTCTCTTGCGTTCTATGGATAAGCACGCTCAGGCGGCGTGTTTCAAATGGGTGGGCAGCCCACCGCCGCCCTGGGCTGCACCACTGGCGCGGCTGCGGCGCTTGCGCAGGTCGGCAAATCGCATCAGCGTATCGACCAGGTCTTCGTCGGTGGACAACTCCAGCGCATCCACGCCGGCACGTGCCAGCGACTGCCGCAGGTCGGCCTC
>CALSAU010000102.1:0-6903 GCA_943372985.1 Polaromonas sp. YR568
CGCTATTGAGCGGCCACGCAGCTCTGCCCGCTCTTTCTTATCTTTGATGTCCAGCAATCTCCACCCTATGCTCAACGTGGCCAACAAGGCTGCGCGCGCCGCCGGCGCCATCATCAACCGCGCCGCGCTGGATGTGGAGTCGGTCCGCATCTCGGTCAAGCAGACCAACGATTTCGTCACCGAGATCGACCAGGCCGCTGAAGCGGCCATCATCGAAACCCTGCTCACCGCCTACCCTGGCCACGGCATCCTGGCCGAAGAATCCGGCAGCGAGCACGGCGCCAAAGATTCCGACTTCGTGTGGATCATCGATCCGCTGGACGGCACCACCAACTTCATCCACGGCTTTCCGGTCTATTGCGTCAGCATTGCGCTGAGCGTGAAGGGCAAGATCGAACAGGCCGTGGTGTACGACCCCACCCGCAACGACATCTTCTGCGCCACCAAAGGGCGCGGCGCCTACCTGAACGACCGCCGCATCCGCGTGGCCAAACGCACCCGCCTGCAGGAATGCCTGATCTCCACCGGCTTTCCCTACCGGCCGGGCGACAAACTCAAGACCTATCTGAACATGCTGGGCGAAGTGATGAGCCAGTGCGCCGGCGTGCGCCGACCGGGCGCGGCCGCACTCGATCTGGCCTACGTGGCCGCAGGCTACAGCGACGGATTTTTTGAGAGCGGCCTCAAGCCTTGGGACGTCGCCGCCGGCTCGCTGCTGGTCACCGAAGCAGGTGGCCTGATTGGCAACTTCACTGGTGAAGCCGATTTCATGGACCACGGCGAGTGCCTCGCCGCCAACCCGCGCATTTACGGCCAGATGGTGGCCAGCCTGGGCAAGTACAGCAAGTTTGCCGGCGCTGGCGACAAGGCCGTGGTGCGGCAGGCCGTGCAGGACAGCCACAACGCGCCTGCTGCCGATGCCGAATCCGCACCGCCAGCTAAAGCAACGTTGAAGTCCCGTCGCGTGAAGGCTGACTCACCGGAGTCGCCCAACGCACCCGAAACACCGCTGCCCGACGCGCCGTTCTGACCCTCTGCCGGGCACCAGCGGTGCGCAGTCACCGCGAACAGTTATCGTGAACAATCATCGCGCCGGATAACACCAGGCGCGCTTCAGTCGAAGATATCGTGCAGCCAGGAGCGCTTTCGACTCTGGTAGTAGCGCTGCCCACTGCGGTAATCCGAATCCTCGAAGTCAGGGTGCCGGCCTCGGGGGGCCATGGAGCCCGCAGGCGCCTGTACCGCTGCGGGTGCCTGTGGGGCAGGCGCAGCGGCGGCGGAAGTCGCCCGCTCCAGCAATTTGTCCAGCTCGCCTCTGTCAAGCCAGATCCCGCGGCAACTGGGGCAGTAGTCAATTTCGACGCCTTGCCGCTCACTCATCGTCAGGGTGGTGTCGGGACAGGTGGGACATTTCATGAAAACCTCCTTGAGATGTGTTGCAAAGTACCTCTTACTGAGTGCTTGAGGGGCCGTAAGTTCATTGGATGTTGTCAGCTGTGGCGCATCTGCCGCAATCACTTGTCGACCTCACGGCCCGCACGGCGATGCAGGATCCGGAAAAAGACCACCTCCGGAAAAACAGATAATTTGCTCAATGCAGTCACAGAAAACCTGATTCAACGTATCTGACCATGAGCACGCCCTTCAACTACAAGCACCTCTACTATTTCTGGGTCGTGGCGAAGGAAGGCGGCATCTCGCGTGCGGCCGACAAGCTGGACATGGCTGTCCAGACGGTCAGCGCACAGGTGCGTGAGCTGGAACGCTCGCTCGGCCATTCACTGCTCAAACCGGCCGGTCGCGGGCTAGCCCTGACCGATGCAGGGCTGGTCGCTCTGCAGCAGGCCGATCTGATTTTCCAGCTGGGCGAAAAGCTTCCGGACCTGGTTCGCGATGCAGAAAGTACACCGGCTGTGCGCCTAGCGGTCGGCATCTCAGATGGCCTTCCGAAGCTGGTGGTGCGCCGCCTGATGCAGCCCGTGGTGACCGAACAGCACCTGCGCCTGTTGTGCCATGAAGGGGAGTTCGACGACCTGCTGGGCGATCTGGCCCTGCATCGGCTGGACCTCGTGCTGTCCGACCGCCCTGCGCCAGCCAACCCGAACATCAAGCTCTACAGCCATCGCATGGGCTCATCCAACATCGCCTGGTACGGCACCGCCGACATGGTCAAGGCCGCCGCGGAAGATTTCCCCCACAGCCTTTCCAGGATGCCCCTGCTGTTGCCCACCGCGCAGACGGCCGTGCGCACGCGCATCGACCACTGGTTCGAGCAGCATGCCATCCGGCCGCGCATCGTGGGCGAGTTTGAAGACAGCGCGCTGCTCAAGACCTTTGGCGCCAGCGGTATGGGCCTGTTCCCGGCGGCAGAGTGGGTGCATGACGATCTGCTGGCCCACTATGCGGTGCAGCGGCTGGGCTCCTGCCCTGGGGTGACAGAGTTCTTCTTTGCGATTGGCACCGAAAAGAAAGTGCTCCATCCGCTGGTGCAGCGCCTGCTGCAACCAGCGCTCTGAAGGACTGTTCGGTCGCCGGGTCACTGGGCCGGGTCTTTGGACGGCACAGTGGCATCCGCGATAGGCTGGGGCTTTGCGCTGCGAACGCTCAGCCACATGGTTGCTGCCAGGATGCCCACCACCACGCCCAGCGATACGCCCACTGGAATCTTGTACACATCGATCAGGCACATCTTGGTGCCGATGAACACCAGAATGATGGCCAGTCCGTAGTTGAGCAGGTGGAACTTCTCGGCGACCGCAGCCAGCAGGAAGTACATGGCCCGCAAGCCCAGGATGGCAAACACGTTGCTGGTCAGAACAATGAACGGGTCGCTGGTGATGGCAAAAATGGCAGGGATAGAGTCGACCGCGAAGATCACATCGGTGAGCGCAATCAGGCAGATCACCATGAACAGCGGGGTGGCGATTTTCTTGCCGTTTTCAACCGTCCAGAACTTCTCGCCGTCGTAGTTCTTGCTCACCGGCAGCACCTTGCGCAGCAGCTTCAGGGCCGGGTTGTCATCCAGGTCGGGCTCCTGGCCGGCAGCCAGCCACATCTTCACACCCGTCAGAATCAGGAATCCACCGAAGACGTACAGGATCCAGTGGAACTCGGCCAGCAGCCAGCCACCCACCAGAATCATGATGGTGCGCAGGACGATGGCGCCGATGATCCCGATCATCAGCACCCGTTTCTGAAACTCCGGAGGGACAGCAAAGTAGGTGAAGATCAGCAGGAAGACGAAGATGTTGTCGACCGCCAGCGACTTCTCGATCAGGTAGCCCGTGAGGAACTCCAGCGATTTGGTGTTGGCGATTTCGACCGAGCCGGTGGTGTCTCTCACCGCCCACCAGAACAGGCCGTTGAACAGGAAGCTCAGCGCAATCCAGACCAGCGACCAGTTCAGCGCCTGTTTCACGCCAACACCCTGTGCGCCCTGTTTTTTGAGCACCACAAAGTCGATGAAGAGCGACACCAGTACGATCGCGACAAAGATGGCCCAAAGCCAAAGGGGAGCAATTGTTTCCATGATCAGCCTTGCAAGTTTGAAATCAGTCACCCGCCGTGCGGAGGTGCGCATGTGTGCAGCAGCCCGAGGCCCGCTGCACGCGTTGCCGCAAGTTTAATCAAATAACACCATGTTTATGCTGATTGATTTATCATTTAACTTCGCAAAAATAAGAGTATTTTTGAGCTTTTTCCTGACTCTGGTATTCCCCCGCGGGCGACAATACGGCATTGATTTGAAACAGAAAGGCTGCCTGGCATGACAGGTCAACCCAAGGATTGGCGGGCCCGGCTCAACGAGTCGATGCCCAATCGCGACGCATTGGCCGCACACCCGTGGCTCAAGCCAGTCGCCAACCGACTGCTTCATCCCCAGCTCTGGCGGCTTCAGCACGAGGCTGTGGCCCGTGGCGTCGCCGTGGGCATCTTCTGGGCCTTTGTGATTCCGTTCGCACAAATCCTGGCGGCAGCGGCCCATTGCAGCTTGTGGCGCGCCAACATCCCGGTCGCTGCCGCCATGACCATGGTGACCAACCCGTTCACCATCGGTTTCTGGCTCTGGCTGGCCTACCAGGCCGGCTCACTGTTTCTGGGACCAACGGCACCCATCGGTGACGGCGCGCCATCGTGGCTCGCCGAGTTTGGCTGGCCGACCGTGCTGGGCATGGGCCTGTTCGCTGTCGGCGGCGCCGCGGTGGGCTATGTGGTGGTCAAACTGGTCTGGCGCCTTCGCGTCTGGATGAAGCGGCGTGCGCGCCGTTGAGGCCGTTTTGGTGACCGAAAGACGGCGGGTCCACATGGGTTGACCCGTCCCGCACGGGTCGCGGATTCCCGCATCTGGATTGCCATCGATAATGCAGGGCGAAACCGCTGACAGGCCAGAAAAATACCCCACCAATCCATGGCTGATGACAAGAATTCGGACAAAGCCAGGGACCTCGCCAAGGACATGGTGAAGCCGGCAGCCTCACCCCACACGCCCATGATGGCCCAGTACTTCGCCATCAAGGCGGACTACCCCGACACGCTGGTGTTCTACCGCATGGGCGACTTCTATGAAGTCTTCTACGGCGACGCTGAAAAAGCCGCGCGCCTGCTCGAGATCACGCTGACGCGGCGCGGCCAGTCGGCGGGCGAGCCGGTGGTGATGGCCGGTGTGCCCTTTCATGCACTCGAGTCCTACCTTGCCAAGCTGATCAAGCTGGGTGAGTCGGTTGCCATCTGCGAACAGGTTGGCGACGTGGCCACCAGCAAGGGCCCGGTCGAGCGCAAGGTGGTGCGGGTGGTGACGCCCGGCACGCTGCTCGACGCCGAACTGCTGGACGACAAATCCGAATCCATCCTGCTCGCCGTGCACCAGGGCGCACGCCACAACTGCGGGCTGGCCTGGCTGAGTGTGACGCAGGGCGACATTCATCTCGCGCACTGCCCACCCGATGCACTCGAGGCCTGGCTGGACCGCATCGGGCCCAGCGAGCTGCTCTACAACGTCGATGTCACGCCGGCGTTTGAGCAACGCCTGAAGGCGGCGCGCTGCGCCACCTCGGCCCGCCCCGCCTGGCAGTTTGACGGCGCACTGGGTGCGCGCCGCCTGCTGGAGCAGCTCAAGGTCGCGTCACTGTCGTCATGGAACGCCGAAGGCCTGGGCGATGCCCATGCCGCCGCCTCTGCGCTGCTGGGCTATGCGGAGCACACGCAAGGCCGCGCGCTGTCGCACATCCAGGGCCTAAAGGTGGTGCGTTCGGGCGAACTGATCGAACTGCCGCCCAGCACCCGCCGCAACCTGGAACTCACACACACCCTACGTGGTGAAACCTCGCCCACGCTGTTTTCGCTGATGGATACCTGCACCACCGGCATGGGCAGCCGCGCGCTCAAGAGCTGGCTGCTCAGCCCGCAGCGCGACCGCACCGAGGCCACCGGGCGGCTGGACGCCATCACCCACCTGCGCGGCGGCCTGCAGCAGACACTGCGCCAGAAGCTCAAGGGCTGCAGCGATGTGGAGCGCATCACTGCGCGCATTGCGTTGCGCCAGGTGCGCCCGCGCGAGCTGGTGGCGCTGCGCGATACGCTGCAAAAAACCGGAGGGCTCACGCCGGGCGGCAATGACCTGCCAGCGCTCTTGACGCACATTTTTTCCGACCTGCAACCACCCTCCGGTTGCGCCGCGCTGCTCAGCCGCTATGTGCTGGACGAGCCGGCCGCGCTGATCCGCGACGGCGGCGTCATCAACCATGGCTGTGACGCTGATCTGGACGAACTTCGCGCGATCCAGACCAATTGCGACGGCTTTCTGCTTGACCTTGAGGTGCGCGAGAAAGCCCGTACCGGCATTGCCAACCTGAGGGTGCAGTTCAACAAGGTGCATGGTTTCTACATCGAAGTCACGCAGGGGCAGCTCGACAAGGTGCCTGACGACTACCGCCGCCGCCAGACGCTGAAGAACGCCGAGCGCTACATCACGCCCGAGCTCAAGACCTTTGAAGACAAGGCACTGTCGGCACAGGAGCGCGCCCTGGCACGGGAGAAATGGCTTTACGAACAATTGCTGGATGAACTGCAGGCCCACGTAACAGCGCTCACGCGGCTGGCGCGTGCACTGGCGTCGCTGGACGCGCTGTGCGCCTTGGCTGAACGCTCGCTGACGCTCCAGTGGGCCGCGCCAGTGTTCGTGAAGGAGCCCTGCATCGCCATCACCGCGGGCCGTCATCCGGTGGTCGAGGCGCGGCTGGCCGAGACCGGCGGCGGCAGCTTCATTGCCAACGACTGCAGCATGAGCGGCAAGCAGCGCATGCAGGTCATCACCGGCCCCAACATGGGCGGCAAGTCGACCTACATGCGGCAGGTGGCGCTGATCGTACTGCTGGCCAGCGTCGGCTCCTACGTGCCCGCAACAGCCTGCAGGCTCGGGCCGATTGACGCCATCCACACCCGCATTGGCGCAGCCGACGACGTGGCCAACGCGCAATCGACCTTCATGCTGGAGATGACCGAGGCGGCGCAAATTTTGCACACCGCCACGCCGCATTCGCTGGTGCTGATGGACGAGATCGGCCGCGGCACCTCGACCTTCGACGGCCTGGCGCTGGCTGGCGGCATTGCGGCCTATCTGCACAACAAGACGCAGGCCTTCACGCTGTTTGCCACCCACTACTTCGAACTGACCGAGTTTCCGGCGCAGCACCACGGCGCCATCAACGTGCATGTGAGCGCGGTGGAGTCGGGCGCCGACATCGTCTTCATGCACCACATCGAGCCGGGCCCGGCCAGCAAGAGCTACGGTATTGCGGTGGCGCGGCTGGCCGGTGTGCCCACGGCAGTCGTCAACCATGCCCGCCATGCCCTGACCGCGCTGGAGGCCCAGCAGCACGAGGCCCGCGCCCAGGTCGACCTGTT
>CALSAU010000103.1:0-6832 GCA_943372985.1 Polaromonas sp. YR568
AGTCTCGAAGGCAGTGACTTCAAGTCGGGTCAGCTTCAGCCAGCCGGACATGCCGCGTAGTCTCTCGATCACGGAAACGCGTGCGCCGTGTTTGCCATAGTCGAGTTTTATGGTGGCGACGGGCGTGGCCGCATTCAGGCTTGTATCGACGCTCCATTCCCCCAGCGGGTGACTCAGGCGATATGCATGCGCCAGCATGTCCGGCTGCGCTGCACCACGAATAAGCTGATAGCGGCCTGTGGCGATTCCAGTTGGCGGCGCGCTCAGAGAGAACGCGTAGGACTGTTCGTCGAAGCGCGCGCGACCGTCCAATGCGTAGCAGGTTACGCCCCAGAACCAGCGCCCCAGCTTGTCGAGTCGCGCTTCGGCGTCTTCAAGGCGCAGCTTGAGCCGGTCGTGAACGTCTTCATCGAAGTTTTCCAGGAGTTGGGACTGAGTGTCCTTGATGCGGTCGGCGATTACCGCTTCCAGCTCGGCTTGCAGGGCGTTAAAGGCGGCTTCGATCTGCTCCGGCTTACGACAGGTGTCATATATCTGGAGGATGCGTTTCTCGAAGTCGAGGCCCCCCTCGATGCGGCCCAACACTTCATCGCTAGCGCCGAACACACCGGAGAACAGGTTGAATTTCTCAGTAAGCAGTTCCAGTACGCGCTGGTCAGCCTGGTTGCGGGTGTTGAGGAAGTTGATGACCACCACGTCAAAACGCTGGCCGTAGCGGTGGCAACGGCCAATGCGCTGCTCGACGCGCTGCGGGTTCCACGGCAGGTCGTAGTTGATGATTAGCGCGCAGAATTGTAGGTTGACGCCTTCGGCAGCTGCTTCGGTGGCGATCATGATTTCCGCACCGGTGCCGTCGTCCTTGCGGAAGTGGTCAATGAGCGCGGTGCGGCGATCTACTTGCGGCGAGCCGGTCACGCGATCCGTGCCTTTGTACTCGTCTAGCCACCGCCGATAGATGGCGGTGGAGTCTTCATGGTTGTTGGTACCGCTGAACAACACCAATTTGCCCGCATGGCCATTTGCTGATAGGAAGCGGTGCAGGTACTCCTGCGTGCGCTTGGATTCAGTGAAGATGATGGCCTTGCGTGGCGCGTTCAACTCGGTCATCTTGCCGAAGCCCAGTGCGAGTGCCTTCAGTAGAGCCTGCGCCTTGGTGTCGGTTTGCAGCGCCTGGGCGGCATCGACGAACGCGGTCAGTTCCTCGATCTCGGCAGTGATCGCAACCCGGACGGCTTGGGAATCTTTTGAAGCGTCCGGTTTGCTGCCTTCTGCTGGCACGGGCGTGAGGACTTCGGCGTCTTCTTCTGGCTCGCTGGCTTCCTCGTCCAGGTAGTCCTGCTCAAGATCGTCTTCGGCGATGAGCTGCTCAATGAGCTGACGGCCATCGTCGTCGGCTTTTTCCGCCGTGAGCAAGCCCCGCAGGCGCTCTCGAATGGTGACCAAGGTGGCAGATACGGCATGTGAGCTAGAGGCCAGCAGCTTGCGCAAGATCAGTGCCGTGAGATGGCGCTGCTGCTTCGGCAGGGCGTAGGAGTCTTCTTTTTGCAGAAAGGCTGAGATGCGCTCATACAGCGCCTGCTCGTCGTCGGTTGGGTTGAACGGCTGGGTCAGTGCCTTGCGTTCCGTGTACTTGATGTACTCCAAAACGTCGCGTCGCAGCGTGCGTTTGGTAAAGCCGGCAAGACGCCCGCGCAGTTCGTCCAAGCCCGTTCCGCTGTTCATGAACTGCTTGCGGAAGGCGGTTTCGTCGCCGAACATGTGCTCGTCGATCAGTGTGGACAGGCCGTATAGCTCTATCAGCGAGTTCTGCAGTGGCGTAGCGGTGAGCAGCAGCTTCTTTCGGCCTTGCAGCGCACGCTTGAGCGCCTGCCCCGTGCGGTTGCTCGTGCGATGCGCATTACGCAGTTTGTGCGCTTCGTCTATTACCACCACATCCCAAGGTACGGCACGCAGTTCGGCTTCCAGCTTGGCAGCAAACTGGTAGGACATGATCACGACCGCCTTACCAACCTGCTGCTGTAGGGTAGCGAGGATGTCTCCGGCGGACTGCTTGCGTAGAGAAACGGCATCCACCACGGTAGTGGGAACGGCGAACTTGTCGTTCAGCTCCTGCGCCCATTGCTTGCGTAGGCTGGCCGGACAAATGACCAGCAGACGACGACGACGCTCGGCCCAGTACTGGCAAACCACCAGCGCGGCTTCGATGGTTTTGCCCAACCCCACCTCGTCAGCCAGCAGTACACCTTCCTGCAACGGGTTCCGAAGTGCGAACAGCGCCGCCTCGATCTGATGGGGGTTCAGATCGACACTCGCATCGAACAGCGATTGAGAGAGACGATCTACGCCGTCGGCAGCATGTCGCCGCGTCAGCTCGTGAGCGTAGTACTTGGCGTGGTAAGCGGAGATCACCTTTCGCCCCTATCAGAATCGACAGACTGAGCATTGATCCAGGCATCGATGTCCGTTTTTCTGAAACGCCAAACCCCGCCGACCTTGAAGGCAGGAATCTTTTTGGCTCCAGCCAACCGATAGATGGTTCGTTCTGTGACCTTCAAATAGGCTGCCACTTCGGCGAGGGTAAGAACGTCTTCGGTGGACGTGTTTTGGATCATTCTTTGGGGAAATCTTGAGAGTTCTGTCTAGTCTAGTGCAAAGTTTTCAGGTCTATAACGAAGCTCTAGACGGTTTTCATAAGGGTGAGATTCGCGCTGCAGGCAATCGCTCTGTATTTTTGTTCAATCAAATCAATGGCTTGCCATCGCGTTTCTGCATTTGCAGCCCGATAAGCCACTGAGATTAGCTTTCAGTTAGTGAATCCAGCTTCGCGGGAGGGGGCTTGAAGCCGGCATGGTGTGAACTTCCACCGACAAAGACGGAATCTCCCCCAGGCAATTTCGCCTGTTTTGGAGATCTGCGATGCACGCACCCCGCCTACCTATCATCCCGTCCCACCTGCTCAAGCAATATCAGGTCGAGGATGTCGGAGATACCCGCTTCCGCGCCTGCGCCCGACTGCTTCAGTCGATGTGGCGGGAAGATCAGCAACTGCCGGTTGGCAGCGATCAGCAAACGAACGATTACGACCGCTGTCTCGGTAGCCGGATTGACCGAGCTTCGGGCTCATTCGGCCGTAACTTTTTGACCACCAAGATCGCCAGACTGGCCAAGTACGAGACCGTTTACCGTGAGCCAGGTGCGATGGTCGAGGAGGAGCGCCTGTGGCAGAACCTGCTATCGAGCCAGCCGATGTGCTTCAACTTCTTTGGCGACATGAAGCTCGATCTCTCCATGGCCACTCGGTTCTGGTCGAGCCTGTTCCCGGATCACATGGCGAAGGTTGAGACCGTCTATTTCGAGCACTCACCTGGTCGTGGCAACGAGGCTTTCATCGCTGACCACACTGCATTCGACGTGCTGATCGCCGGCCAGAACCGCAAAGGGCAGCGCTCCTTCATCGCCATCGAAGTGAAGTACTCGGAGTCCATGAACGAGCCAGCAGCAACCATGCGCCCACGTTACGAGGCTGTTTCGAGAAGCTCAGGCCTCTTCAAAGATCCAGAGCACCCAGCACTGCGTAGCGCCCCAATCCAGCAGCTGTGGCGAGAGCACATGCTCAGCCAAACCATGCTGGACAATGGCCTCTATGACAGCGGGATCTTCCTCGTGGTGCATCCTGCCAAGAATGGGGACTGCGGCGCGGCGGTGGCCTCATACAAGCAGCATCTACATGAGCCCAACGGCAGTAATCCGGCTTTTGCAGGACTGACCTTGGAGGAGTGCGTACAAGTGCTGAGCGATATCGGTGAGGCTGAACTTGCCGATGCCCTTTTCGCCCGTTATCTCGACTTCGACCGCATCGAAGCGGCCATCTTCGGCCAGGAGGTGCAGCCCATGTGAGCTGCTGGCTCAGGTTAGTGTGAACAACGGATCGATGGGATAATATAGGACTCGAAGAGTGGGAGACAGTAGTAAGTCCTCCACGTACCTATCCCCTCCGTTCGCCAACATTCGCCAGCATTCAGTGATATTGGGGGCATGTTTGGGGGCACAGAACCTATCAGGAGCAGGCGTTGGCCAAAAGAATCAAGGGCTTAGCCTGTCTTTTCTGGTTTAGCAGTTGAATGGGTACACCCCTGCCTGGGCTCACTTCGTGTAGCCCATCCTCCCCTTGCAGGGGACGCCACCTGTCGTCCGGCAAAGCCGGGCCGACGGCGGCACTTGGGCTAGTAGGCTGATTACATGACTGAAGCTGTCCGCCTCGCTAAGGTCTTGGCCGCGATGCTCAACTGCTCGCGCCGTGAGGCCGAGCAGTACATCGAAGGCGGCTGGGTCACGGTTGATGGTGTGACGGTTGAAGAGCCGCAGTTCCGCGTGCTCGATCAAACCGTGGTGCTGGACCCTGAAGCCAGTCTGCTGGCCATCACGCCAGTGACGCTGCTGCTGCACAAGCCGGCGGGTGTCGCCGCTCACGCGGACGGACAGCACGACCACGAGCTGGCGCTTCGCGAGCTGCTGGTGCCAGCGAGCCAATGGGTGAATGACCGCTCTGGCATTCGTGTGCTGAAAAAACATTTCACTGCCACCGAACTGGTCACGCCGCTGGCCACTGCGGCCAGTGGTCTGGTGGTGTGCACCCAGGACTGGCGCGTGGCGCGCAAGCTGAAGGAAGATGCCCGACTCCTGGAGCACGAGGTGCTGGTCGAGGTGACGGGGACGGCGAAGCCCGGCGGGCTGGAGCGCGTGAACCGCGCCGACCACGGCTTCACCTTTGAAGGTCGGCCGCTGCCGCCAGTCAAGGCCAGCTGGCAGAGCGAGAACCGGTTGCGCTTTGCGCTGAAAGGTGAGTTGCCGGGTCAACTGGCTTATCTGTGCGAGAGCATGGGGCTCACGGTGACGGCCATGAAACGCATCCGCATCGGCCGGGTGCCGATGGGGCAGTTGCCACCGGGGCAGTGGCGCTATCTGTTACCTGAAGAGCGCTTCTGACGGCCTGTTCGAGACAGCCGGACTAAATCGCACCCATCACCCCCGGAAAAGCCCAGATCAGACTGCCCGTCATCACGACATAGCGCAGGAACTTGCCGATCGCCATGTAGAAGAGGCAGGGCCAGAACGGAAGCTTCAGCCAGCCGGCCACCGCGCAGAGCGGGTCGCCCACCGCCGGCAGCCAGGCCAGCAGGCAGGCCTTGGGCCCCAGCTTCTCCAGCCAGCGCAATGCGCGGCCATGGTGGGACGAGGGATGGTATTTGTCGGCCACCTTGTGTGCGCCATAACCCAGCCACCAGTCCAGTGCACCACCCAGCGTGTTACCGGCAGTGGCCACCAGTACAGCGGGCCAGAACATCGCCGGGTTGAGTTTGACTAGACCAAACACGACAGGCTCCGAGCCGAGCGGCAGCAAGGTGGCGGAAATGAAGGACACCACGAACACCGTGCTCAAGCCGAATTGGGGCAAGGCCAGCAGTTCGATGAGTTGACGAATCCAGTCTTCCATGGTGTGTGATGCCAGTATAGGCAGAGCGTGGTGCATACGCTGTCAGCCGCCACGCTGTCCCGGTCGGCGCAGGGGTGCGCTGCATTTCAATTGCTGAAATTTTGGGCAGCTACAATCGTGCCTTCTTTTTCAGCAACCTGCACCCGCCCCTTTCCATGAACATCGGCCCCTACGCTCTGGCAAACAATGTGTTTGTCGCGCCCATGGCCGGTGTGACGGACCGGCCCTTCCGCCAGCTTTGCAAAAAGCTCGGTGCCGGTTACGCGGTCAGCGAGATGGTGACCTCCCGCCGTGACCTGTGGAACAGCCTGAAGACTTCGCGCCGCGCGAACCACGAGGGCGAGGTGGCACCGATTGCGGTGCAGATCGCCGGCACCGACGCACAGATGATGGCCGACGCTGCTGCCTACAACGTGGACCGTGGCGCTCAGATCATCGACATCAACATGGGCTGCCCGGCCAAGAAGGTATGCAACAAGTGGGCGGGCTCTGCACTGATGCAGGACGAGCCGCTCGCCCTGCAGATTGTGGAGGCGGTGGTGGCCGCCTGCGTACCGCACGGCGTACCCGTCACCCTCAAGATGCGCACTGGCTGGTGCCAGAGCCACAAGAACGCCCTCACGCTGGCGCGCGCCTTCGAGAGCGCGGGCGTGCAGATGGTCACGGTGCATGGCCGCACGCGCGAGCAGGGCTACAAGGGCGTGGCCGAATACGACACGATTGCCGCCGTCAAGGCCGCGCTGCGCATCCCGGTGGTTGCCAATGGTGACATCGACAGCCCCGAAAAAGCACACGAGGTGCTGGCCTGCACTGGTGCTGATGCGGTGATGATTGGCCGCGCCGCACAGGGCCGGCCGTGGATCTTCCGCGAGATCGCGCACTTCCTCGCCACGGGCACGCATCTTGCGCCGCCTCTGGTGGCGGAAGTCCAGCGCCTGCTGATGGACCACCTGCTCGACCACTATGCGCTGTATGGCGAATTCACCGGCGTGCGGACAGCCCGCAAGCACATTGGCTGGTATGTGCGGTCACTGCCCGGTGGTGAGGATTTCCGGGCACGCATGAACCTCATTGAAGATGGCTCCGCGCAGCTGCAGGCGGTGAATGATTTTTTCGAAGCTCTGGGCGCGCGCATGGACCGCATTCCAGCCAGCGAGGGCGGGGCACACTGTGTTGTGTCCGAATACAACAACAATGAAGACAAGGAAGAGGCGTCTGCATGAGCAAGAAACACATCGAAGAGTGCGTACGCACCAGTCTTGAGGGCTATTTCAAAGACCTGCGCGGCACCGAGCCCGACGGCATGTACGAAATGATGGTGCGTGTGGTTGAAAAACC
>CALSAU010000104.1:0-6818 GCA_943372985.1 Polaromonas sp. YR568
GCACGGCGGCCTGCTGGCCCGCCGCGATGTGCCCGAGCACATGGCCGCACTCAAGGCGCATCAGATCGACACCATCGACTTGCTGGTGGTCAACCTCTACCCCTTTGAGGCCACGGTGGCCAAGCCCGGCTGCACGCTGGAAGACGCCATCGAGAACATCGATATTGGCGGCCCGGCCATGGTGCGCTCGGCCGCCAAGAACTGGAAGGACGTGGGCGTGCTCACCGATGCTTCCCAGTACGCCGTGGTGCTCGATGAACTCAAGGCATCGGGCAAGCTGACCGACAAAACCAAATTCGCCCTGTCCGTGGCGGCCTTCAACCGCATCAGCCAGTACGACGGCGCGATCAGTGACTACCTCTCGGGCATCCAGGACGATGGCAGCCACAGCCTGTTCCCGGGCCAGGCCAATGGCCGCTTCGTGAAAGTGCAGGACCTGCGCTACGGCGAGAACTCGCACCAGCAAGCGGCGCTGTACCGCGATCTGCACCCAGCCCCGGGCTCGTTGGTGATGGCCAAGCAACTGCAGGGCAAGGAGCTCAGCTACAACAACATCGCTGACGCCGATGCGGCGTGGGAATGCGTGAAGAGTTTTGACACGCCCGCCTGCGTCATCGTCAAACACGCCAACCCCTGCGGTGTGGCGGTGGGCGCCGACGCACTGGAAGCCTACGGCAAGGCCTTCAAGACCGACCCCACCTCGGCGTTCGGCGGCATCATCGCGCTGAACTGCACGCTCGACGAGAAGGCGGCCCAGCAGATTTCCAAACAGTTTGTTGAAGTGCTGATGGCACCGGCCTTCACGCCCGAGGCGCTGGAGGTATTCAAGACCAAGGTCAATGTGCGCGTCCTGCAGATTGACCTGCCACCCGGTGGCGACACCGCGTGGAAGCAGGGTCGCAACCTGATGGACGTCAAACGCGTGGGCTCAGGCCTGCTGATGCAGACGGCCGACAACCACGAACTGGCCCTGGCCGATATCAAGGTGGTCAGCAAACTGCAGCCGACCCCGGCGCAGTTACAGGACCTGCTGTTCGCGTGGAAGGTGGCGAAGTATGTCAAGTCCAATGCCATCGTGTTCTGTGCCGGCGGCATGACGCTGGGCGTGGGCGCAGGGCAGATGAGCCGCATCGACTCGGCCCGTATCGCCTCCATCAAGGCCGCCAATGCCGGCCTCACGCTGCAGGGCTCTGCGGTGGCCAGCGACGCATTCTTTCCGTTCCGCGATGGTCTGGACGTGGTGGTGGACGCCGGCGCGACCTGCGTGATCCAGCCCGGCGGGAGCATGCGGGATGAGGAGGTGATTGTGGCGGCTGATGAGCGGGGTGTGGTGATGGTGTTGAGTGGGGTTCGGCATTTCAGGCATTGATTGTTTGGGTTGGGCTTCTTGGCTTTTTGCTGATGCCTGAGGCCGGGGGTTGCCCGGCGGCAACTCACTTTTCTTTTGCGTCGCCACAAGAAAAGTAAGCAAAAGAAAAGGCGACCCTGGTGCCTGCGTCCCTTCGCTGCGCTGCGGGCAACCTGCGGTGCTCGGTCCAGGCGGGGTCTGGCTAAACTCGCTTCGCTCAGACAACGCCAGCCCTGATCCGCCTGAACCTCCGCTCCTCGGCGCATTCACAAGGGCTTGACAGGCAGACAACCGGAATCGGACTCCGCAAGGACACGCCACGCGTGTCCTTGTTGTATTGGTTTCCATTCCTCCCGTGTGGCTGGGCCGAGCAGCGCAGATGAAGGCGGGATCAGGGCCGCAGTTGTTTGAGCGCAGTGCAACGAAGCGAGTTCTGCGGACCCCCGCCGGAGTCGAGCAGCAGAGGTTGCCCGTAGCGCAGCGAAGGGACCCAGACTTCGGGTCGCCTTCTCTTTGCTTACTTTCTCTTGGCGAAGCAAGAGAAAGTGAGTCGCCCGCCGGGGCGAGTCCCGGCCTCAGGCCTTGGAAGAACTCCACTCCAACGCCCCCACCACCTCCAGATGCGTCAAATAAACCCGCAAATCAAACTCGTACTGGTGGTACTGGGGTTCCATGTAAGTGCACAACTGGTAGAAAGCCTTGTCATGCGCCTTTTCCTTGATGTGCGCCAGCTCATGCACAGCAATCATCTTCAGGAACTCGGCGGGCACATCCCGAAAGAGTGTGGCGATGCGGATTTCGCGCTTGGCCTTGAGCTTGTTGCCCTGCACGCGTGAGATGGTGGTGTGCGTGCCCAGTGCATGGGCGATGACGTGCAGCTTGCTGTCAAAGCTCACGTGTGACAGCGGCTCGGCGTGGCGCAGGTGTTCGTTTTTCAGCGCCATCACGTAGTCGTACAGCGCCTTGTCGGTGCGCACGCCGTGGGTGTTCGGGTAGCGCGACCTTAAAAGGTCACCCAGTTTTCCCTCTGCCAGCAGTTGCTGCACCTGCGCCGTCAGATGGGGCGGGTAGCCCGAGAGGTATCTCAATCGGGCTTGCGTGACGCTCAATGGCCCGACACTTCCCTGCGCAGGGCGGGGAACAGGATCACGTCGCGGATGCTGGGGCTGTCGGTCAGCAGCATCATCAGGCGGTCGATGCCGACGCCGCAGCCGCCGGTGGGGGGCATGCCGTACTCCAGAGCGCGCACGAAGTCGTGGTCGTAGTACATGGCTTCGTCGTCGCCCTCGTCCTTGGCCGCCACCTGCGCGTTGAAGCGGGCGGCTTGTTCTTCGGCGTCGTTCAGCTCGCTAAAGCCGTTACCGAATTCGCGGCCGGTGATGTAAAGCTCAAAGCGCTCGGTCACTTCGGGGCGTGCATCGTTGGCGCGGGCCAGCGGTGAAATTTCGGTCGGGTGCTCCATGATGAAGGTCGGGTTCCATAGCTTTTCTTCCACCGTCTCTTCAAAGTACATCACCTGCAGGCTGGCAAGTGAGCGGGTAGAGAGGCGGTCTTTCTCCTCGCTCAGACCGAGCTTGCGCAGCGCGGCGATCAGCCAGGCGGCGTCATCCACCTGCGCGCCAGCCTCGGTGTGCTTGAGGATGGCTTCGCGGATGGTGAGCCGCTCGAACGGTTGGCCCAGGTCCACTGGCTTGCCGCCGTAGCTCAGTTGCAGGGAGCCCGCCACACGCTGTGCAGCGTCACGAATCAACGCCTCTGTGAAGCTCATCAGGTCGGTGTAGTTCCACCAGGCCGCATAAAACTCCATCATCGTGAATTCGGGGTTGTGCCGCACGCTGATGCCTTCGTTGCGGTAGCTGCGGTTGATCTCGAACACGCGCTCAAAGCCGCCGACGATGAGGCGCTTCAGGTAAAGCTCGGGCGCGATGCGCAGGAACATCTCCTGATCCAGCGCGTTGTGGTGCGTCTTGAAGGGCTTGGCGTTAGCACCACCGGGAATGGGGTGGAGCATTGGTGTTTCGACTTCGAGGAAGTCATGTTTGACCATGAACTCGCGGATGCCGCTCACGGCCTTGCTGCGCGCCATGAAGCGCTTGCGGGCCGCCTCGTCGGTGATCAGGTCCACATAGCGCTGGCGGTACTTGACCTCCTGGTCGGCCATGCCATGGAACTTGTCGGGCAGCGGCCGCAGGCTTTTGGTCACCAGCCGGATGTGGGTGGCATGAATGGACAGCTCGCCCGTCTTGGTTTTGAACAACGTGCCGGTGGCTTCGACGATGTCGCCGAGGTCCCAGTGCTTGAAGGCGTTGTGGATGTCCTCGCCCACGCCTTCGTTGTTGATGTACACCTGGATCCGGCCGTGCGACGGGCCAAATGACGAGTCCTGCAGCGTGGCGAAGCTCGCCTTGCCCATCACGCGCTTGAGCATCATGCGGCCGGCCACATGCGCCTGAATGGCAAGCGGCTCCAGCTCTTCCTTGGTCTTGCTGTCGTACTGCTCGAACAGCGCCTGTGCGCGGTGCGTCGGCTTGACGTCGTTGGGAAAGGCGACGCCCTTGCCGTCTGCCTGCTGCTGGCGCATCGCCTTGAGCTTTTCACGGCGCTCGATGATCAGCTGGTTGTCGTCGTGCGGCGTAGCAGGCACAGGTGCGGTTGGCGGGGTGGAGGACATGGATTTGTGGTTCTGGAAAAGTGGGCAAGCAACCGGCGCTGGCAAGCCAGTCACAGTGCTGCCTAAAAGCGGCAAAAGTTTGATTTTAGTTTTTTACGCCGAGGCCTGGACAGCAGCGCGGAAAAGCGGCTGCCGGGCGCTGTCCGGCAAGCTCAAAGCGCGATACCGGTGCGCTCCAGAATGTCACTCACCAGCTCGAGCCGCAGCAGGGGATTGTCCAGCTCCATCAGGCGCTGCTTGAGCTCCAGCGGCATCGGCAGCAGCTCGCACCAGCGGTTGGCCACCCAGCTGCAGTCGTCGAGCTGATACGGCGCCAGCAAAGGCATCTGGTCGCTGGGCACGCCGCGGTCCTGCAGGCTCTTGATCAGCTTGCCAAGTGCATCGGCAGTGCCTTGCAGGTCTTGCGGGATTTTCACGGTCTGGTCGTTGGCGACGCAGGTGACGTCGGCAATCCACAGGCCATGCTTGAGTTTTTCGCGGCTGGAAATCTGGAACCGCTGTGCCCCAGTGCAGCTGATGACCATGAGCCCTGGCTGCGGATTGGCGAAAGCAGTGATGGTGGCCAGTGTTCCCACGGCGTTGAAAGCCTCGTGTGCGAAGCCGTCACCACCGGGTTTGGTGTCCTTGCTGCCCGCTTCGCTGGGGCGGCGCACTTCGGCCCCCTCGGTGAGCGACACGATGCCGAAGGGCGCGCCGGCCTTGTGGCATTTACCGATCATGTCGAGGTAGCGGACCTCGAAAATCCGCAATGGCAGCAATCCGCCGGGGTAGAGCACCGTGCCCAGCGGGAACAGCGGGAGGGAGTTCAGCGTCAGGGCATCGGACATGGCGGGATCACATCAATGGCTATGCCGACATCATCCCACGGCAGGACGCTCAGCCTCGCAGGAATCGACAGGTTTTGAGCAGTATGAAGGGATATCGTCCGTGGCCTGCAACGTCGGCCCGGAACTGGCGCCCGGGCGGGAATTCAGCTGACGGCGTCAGCCGGCTGGCGCAGCAGCATGGCGAGCGAGGAGGCCACGGTCTTGCGCAGTTCGCGCCGGTCACAGATGAGGTCAACCGCGCCCTTGGTCTGCAGGAACTCGGCGCGCTGGAAGCCTTCCGGCAGGGTCACGCGCACCGTGGACTCGATCACCCGCGGCCCGGCAAAGCCGATCAGCGCCTTGGGTTCCGCCATCACGACATCGCCCATGAAGGCGAAGCCGGCACTTACTCCACCCATGGTTGGGTCGGTCAGCACGCTGATGTAAGGCAGGCCCTTCTTGGCCAGCCGCGTCAGGGCGGCATTGGTTTTGGCCATCTGCATCAGGCTGAGGAGGCCCTCCTGCATGCGGGCGCCGCCGGTGGCGGTAAAGCAGATGAACGGCACCTTCTGCTCGATGGCGGCGTGCACGCCACGCACAAAGCGCTCGCCCACCACGCTGCCCATGCTGCCGCCCATGAAGTCGAATTCGAAGCAGGCCACGACCACGCCAATGCTGTGCACTGCGCCGCCCATGACGATCAATGCGTCGGTTTCCTGGGTGTTTTCCAGCGCTTCTTTCAGGCGCTCGGGGTATTTGCGGCTGTCCTTGAATTTCAGGGCATCGACAGGCAGCACTTCCTGCCCGATTTCATAGCGGCCTTCCGGGTCGAGAAAGGCGTCAAGCCGGGCGCGGGCGCCAATGCGGTGGTGGTGGCTGCACTGTGGACAGACGTTCTGGTTCTTCTCCAGATCGCTCTTGTACAGCACCGCCTCGCAGCTCGGGCACTTGATCCACAGGCCTTCGGGTACGCTGCGGCGCTCGGTCGGGTCGGTGGGGCTGATTTTCGGCGGGAGGAGTTTTTCTAGCCAAGACATGAAGGTCAGTCCTTGTGAAGTGGCGCAGAGCCAGGGCGCGGTAAAAGGGCTAAGCCCGCGCGAGAACGTCATTATGCCGCGCTCCCCGGGGGTGAAAAACCAGCCCGAAACCCGTCCGGAGCCAGCCCCAATCAACCCAGGGCAGCGCGAATGTCCTTCAAGAAGGCGTGGGCCACGCCCACCACCCGGTCGCGCGGCTCGTTTTCGATCAGCTGGATGATCCGGCTGCCGATCACCACCGCGTCTGCGACCTTGCCGATGGCTTTCGCCGTTGCCGCGTCTCGGATGCCGAAACCCACACCCACCGGAATGTCCACATGCTGGCGGATGCGCGGCAGCATGGCTTCGACCGCCTCCACGTCCAGCGTGCCGGCACCCGTCACGCCCTTGAGCGAGACGTAGTAGACATAGCCGCTCGCGACCTGGGCGACCTGGGCCATGCGGCTGTCGGTGCTGGTGGGAGCGAGCAGGAAAATCAGGTCCATGTCGTGCGCGCGCAGGCGGGCTGCGAACTCCACGCATTCCTCGGGCGGGTAGTCAACGATCAGCACGCCATCGACGCCAGCCTGGGCGGCATCACGGATGAATGGGCTTTCGCTGGCGTTGCCGCCGTGCTTGATGTCGTAGCGTTCCACCGGGTTGGCATAGCCCATCAGCACCACGGGTGTGGTGGTGTTCTTCTGGCGAAAGGTGCGCACCATCTCCAGCACCGGCGCGAGGCCGATGCCGAGCGCCAGCGCTTTCTCGCCCGCCCGCTGGATGATCGGGCCGTCGGCGCTCGGGTCCGAAAACGGGATGCCCAGCTCAATAACGTCAGCGCCCGCATCCACCATGCCGTGCATCAGCTCCGGGGTGATGTCGGCAAAGGGGAAACCGGCGGTAACGTAGGGAATCAGCGCCTTGCGGCCGCTGGTTTTGAGGGCTGCAAATGTGGTCTGGATTCGACTCATTTCCGG
>CALSAU010000105.1:0-6817 GCA_943372985.1 Polaromonas sp. YR568
GACTTTCTCCAGCTCGACATAAATGCCTTCGAGTGTGTCGGCCGAGTATTCGGCGTCGGCATCGAACAGCTTGAGTAGCACTTCCTTGGCGTCTTCAATCAGGCCCGGCGCGCGGCGGGCGCGCATGCGCAGCAGCCGGAACACCGGCACGTCTTCGTCGTGGATGGAAAACAGCACGCCCTTGCTGCGCAAGTCGTCGTTGACCAGGTTCAGGATGAAGGCCACCCGCACGGTGCGCGGCTCGGCGTCGTCGGCGATCAGGAAGTCGGAACGGATGTGCAGCTCGCCGTTGTCTTCTTCATAGAAGCGCGCGGATTCCTCGATATCCTCGTCCATCGCGTCTTCCGGGATGGACAGGCCGTAGTACTGCTTGATCCAGCGCTTTTCCTCGACCGTGGGCGACTCAAGATCGACCCAGATCGGCTGGAATTTGGAGAGTTCTTCCAGGGACTCGATTTCCTCCTGGAAGAGGCGCCCGTTGGCGAGCGTGAAGATGTTCAGCATGAGGGGCTGCCTGTGAATTCAAGCTCCGGCACAAGGCAGCCAGAGCCGCCTCGCACAGAAATAAAGGGGGAAGGATGGTGGCATCGCTTTCAACCCCTTCTGGCAGCTGCTGGTGGTCAGCCTGCGTCAGTGCACGGGATTGAAAGCGGCCGACTGGGGCTGCTTTCCAAGGATTTCTCCGTCGTTGAGTTGCCTGCGATTATGGCACCGCGAGCGCATTCCATCCACCTTGGCGCGGCTTCAAAAGCGCACCGGGCCTTCGTTGAAAAAAGCCAGAAGCTCGTCCTTGCGGGCATAGGCGTCCTGCTCGCCGAGGGCCATCAGGGCCTTCACGAAACCGGGCTCGAACAGCAGGTAGCTGGCCAGCGCCGCGCCGCCCGGGCTGCCCTTGGCGCCCAGCGCACCAAGGCCGGCCAGCGCGTTGTGGATGCCGGGTGGCAGCTCGCCCGCGTGCGCCTGTGCCAGCGCGTCGAGCGACTGCGAGGGCGCCATCGCCAGCACATCGACCGGGCGGTAGGGCATGATCGCGGCGATCTCGCGCGGCATCTGGCGCACCGTGCGGCTCACGCGCTGGGCCTGCTCGACGTCGGCCTGCAGCGTGTCCTGGAACACGCTGGCCATCGCGTGCCCTGCAATCGCGCCCAGCGTGGGCTGGCCGCTGATGCTGGCATCGGCCGGATTGACCAGGCCGGCACGCTCGGGCTGACCGACCCCGATCACCAGCACCTTGCTGGCGCCCAGATGCAGCGCTGGCGACAGCGGCGAGCTCTGGCGCATTGAGCCATCGCCAAAAAACTCGCGGTGCCCGTCCACCCACAGCGGCGTGGCCGGGAACAGAAAGGGAATGGCAGCAGACGCCATCAGATGCTCGATGGTGATGGGCTGGAACTCGGCGCGCCGCCCCGGGCGGCTCCACAGGTCGGACGGCTTTTGCCTGGCCATCTGGCAGAAGGTCCAGTGCACGCCGCTGGTGTAGCTCGACCCCGTCACCGCCAGCGCCCGCAGCGTGCCATCCTGCAGGGCGCGCTCGATGCGCTCCAGCGAAATGGCGCGGTGCAGGGTGTCGACCAGCGGCGTGCTGTCGAGCAGCGATTGCTGCGCCCGCACCTGCTGCGACAGAAAAAGTGCCGCGGCGATGCGGCTGGAGCGTATCCACGCAGGCACCTTCAAGCGGTACACCTGCGAAGAGCGCAAATGGATCCAGAAGCTGGCCAGTTCGGCAAAGGCCTGCAGCCCCTCGCTGGAGCGGCTGGCCAGAAAACTGGCATTCAGCGCGCCCGCCGAGGTGCCCACCAGAATCCTGAACGGAAAGCTGCGGGTGCCCGCCAGGCTGAGCATGCTGGCCAGCGCGTGCAGCACGCCGGCCTGGTAGGCAGTGCGGGCGCCGCCGCCCATCAGCACCAGCGCCGGGCTTTCATCGTCGGGGCGGGTCAGGGCAGAAGAAATGATGGTTTCCAGAGACATGGATCGGTGCGTGGGTGTGGATGGCCGGGTTGACGATGTGGATTTGGGTCTGGATTTAAGTGGATTGCATGAATCTGTCGGTCAACGGCGTGTGTTCTGACAAGCCACCACCAACCCGCATCAATTTGCATTCATTCGCAGCAATCCGCCCGCCACCTTGCCGAAAAATCGCTGAAAAATCAATGGCTTGGATGAGACGGTCAACCATCAAGCCGCAGCCCCTGGCGGCGAGCGCGTTCACAGCGGGCCTGTCAGGCCACCGGTTTTTTCAGAAGGTTTCATTTTTATTGCGCTGCAAGGTTGCATTCAACAGGCTTCGGGCGCATAGTGAATCCAAGAGAGTGTCCCGCCTGCCGTACCGCCTTGCACCGGGGTGCGGCATTTTCAACCCCCTTCCAACCCATGGAAAAGGAGTCTCTTTATGAACTTGACGATCAGCGGCCACCACCTTGAAGTCACCCCCGCACTGCGCGGCTACGTGACCACGAAGCTGGACCGGATTACCCGGCATTTTGATCAGGTGGTGGATGTGAAAGTCCTTCTGACAGTGGACAACATGAAGGAAAAAGAGCGACGTCAGCGAGCCGAGTGCAATGTGCATGTCAAGGGTTGTGACCTGTTTGCCGAAAGCTCCCATGCTGACCTGTATGCCGCCGTCGATGAACTGACCGACAAGCTGGACCGCCAGGTGGGCCGCTACAAGACCAAGAAGCAGGACCACCACCACGCGACGGCCAAGCGCGAACTCTGAGTCACCCGCGCCGTGCACTGAACCGCACACTGAGCGCACCAAAAGCCGCTTGTCCT
This sequence comes from Polaromonas sp. YR568, assembly GCA_943372985.1. Lineage (GTDB taxonomy): Bacteria > Pseudomonadota > Gammaproteobacteria > Burkholderiales > Burkholderiaceae_C > Polaromonas. The sequence continues at coordinate 2,776 of CALSAU010000105.1, forward strand.
GTCAAGCGGCTTTTTTGCGCTCTTTTTTTGTCATCTTCCCGGCAAAGTGCATAATCCGGCGACCAAAGTCATGAACCGTCTTTCGCAAATTTTGCCCCCCTCCCAGGTGCTGGTCAGCGTGGAAGCGACCAGCAAGAAGCGCGCTTTTGAAGAGGCCGGCCTGCTGTTCGAGAACCAGCACGGCCTGAACCGTGCGCTGATCACCGACAGCCTGTTCGCCCGCGAGCGCCTGGGCTCCACCGGTCTGGGGCATGGCGTGGCGATCCCGCACGGGCGCATCAAGGGTCTGAAGGCGCCAATGGCAGCCGTGTTCCTGCTGCAGGCGCCGATCGGATTTGACGCCCCCGACGAGCAGGCCGTGGCCCTGCTGATTTTTCTGCTGGTGCCCGAAGCGGCCACGCAAAAACACCTGGAAATCCTGTCTGAAATCGCCGAGCTGCTGAGCGACGCTGGCCTGCGCGAGCAGCTCAAGAGCAGCACCGATGCAGCCGCGCTGCACGGGCTGATTGCGGGCTGGCAGTCCGCCCACGCTGTCCATCCCTAGGCCTTCAGGGCCTCCCCACCCCACAGGTCGGCATGAAACCCACCGTTGTCAGTGCTGATGTCCTGTTTGAAGACCACCGCGGCTCGCTGAAATGGCAGTGGGTGGCCGGCCTCGGCGCCTCCGAGCGACGCTTTGACGAGGTCGCCGTGCGTGCGGCCCGCTCTGGCGCCGACCTGGTGGGTTACCTCAACTACATCCACCCCTACCGGGTGCAGATTCTGGGCGAACGCGAGGTCGCCTACCTCACCAACGCCAGCCCCGAGGACTGCGCCCGCCGCATCTCCCGCATCATCACGCTGGAGCCGCCGGTGCTGGTCGTGGCCGATGGACAGACCGCGCCCGACACGCTGATCTCGCTGTGCGAGCGGGCCCAGCTGCCTATGTTCTCGACGCCGGAATCGGCCGCCTTCGTCATCGACGTGCTGCGGGCCTACCTGTCCAAGCACTTTGCCGACCGCACCTCGATGCACGGCGTGTTCATGGACATTCTCGGGCTCGGTGTGATGATCACTGGCGAGTCGGGCCTCGGCAAGAGCGAGCTGGGGCTGGAGCTGATTTCGCGCGGTCATGGTCTGGTGGCCGACGATGCGGTGGACCTGTACCGCATCAACCAGACGACCATCGAGGGGCGCTGTCCCGAGCTGCTGCAGAACCTGCTGGAAGTTCGCGGCATTGGCCTGCTGGACATCAAGGCCATCTTTGGCGAGACCGCCGTGCGCCGCAAGATGCGGCTCAAGATGATCGTGCACCTGGTGCGGCGCGAAACGCTGGAACGCGACTACGAACGCATCCCCTACGAACCGCTCACGCAGGACGTGCTGGGCGTGGCGGTGCGCAAGGTCATCATCCAGGTGGAAGCCGGCCGCAACATCGCCGTGCTGGTGGAAGCCGCCGTGCGCAACGCCATCCTGCAGCTGCGTGGTATCAACACCTATCAGGAGTTTGTGGAGCGGCACAAGAGGGCGATGGAACAGGATGATTGAGCCCCCACGCTTTTCACTTCGTGTAGCCCCTGTACGTGCCCATGCCTGAGGCACGGGCCCTTCCTCCCGTCCAAACCTGCGCAGGCAGGTTTGGAGCCGCGATCGTCAGCCCCTCGGGGGCCGTCCGCCTGTAGCCCGGCAAAGCCGGTTCCACGGCTCCGCTGGTCTGAATACCTCCGCGTCTCTCGACCGTCTCACTAATATCCTAATATCCGTTCGCCCTGAGGTATCGAAGGGCTCGTGCTGGTTAACTGTCAGGCGTGATGATGCCGCACTGGGGTGCCGTTGCGGTTGGGGCACTTGTCCTTGGTGCAGTTGGCGTAGATTGACAGGGAGTGGTCGGTGATCGCGAAGCCTTTGGACTTGGCCACGGCGTGCTGGCGTTTTTCGATTTCGGCGTCGTAGAACTCCTCGACCTTGCCGCAATCGAGGCACACCAGGTGATCGTGGTGCTGCCCTTCATTGATCTCGTAAACCGCCTTGCCGGACTCGAAATTGCTCCGGTTCAGCAGGCCCGCCTGTTCGAACTGGGTGAGCACGCGGTAAACGGTGGCGAGACCAATGTCGGAGCGCTCTTCCAGCAACACCCGGAACACATCCTCGGCGGTCATGTGGCGCTGTTTGCCGGTCTGGAAGATCTCCAGAATTTTGAGCCGCGGCAAAGTCGCCTTGAGGCCGGTGTTTTTCAGTTCGTCGATGTTGTTCATGGAAAACTCTTTGCGGTAAAACCAGCCATGAAGGGGCTCGCCAACAGCTGTCAGCCCGAGGCGCCCGGATACCGGCGGGAAACCCTCAACCGCTACAATGATTGATCATATCGCCACACCTTCCACTATGTCAGCCATGTCTGAAAATCATCGTTACAGCGTCAAAACCGCACTTGTCGTCCTGACCTGTACCGCGCTGTCTGCCTGCAGCAGCCTGCGCGACATGACCAGCGGCATGAGCGCCAGTTCCCTCAACCCGATCAACTGGGTCAGCCCTTACAAGGTCGATGTGATCCAGGGCAACTTTGTGTCCAGCGAGCAAGTGGAGCTGCTTCGCCCTGGCATGACGCGTGAGCAGGTCAAGGCCATTCTCGGCACGCCGCTGGTCAGCAGCCTCTTCCATGCCGACCGCTGGGATTACGTCTTCACTCTCAAGCGCCAGGGCGTGGAACCGCAGTCGTACAAGTACACCGTGTTCTTCAAGGGCAACCAGCTGGAGCGCTTCGCCGGCGACACCATGCCGAATGAGTCGGAGTTCATATCCAGACTGGCAAGCAAGCGCACCCTAGGCGAAGTGCCAGTGCTCGAAGCCACCGAAGACCAGCTGGCCAAAGCCGCCAGCAAGCCGTCAGCAGCGCAACCTGCGGCCCCTGCCACACCTCCGGCAGGGGCTTCAGCACCTGCCACCGCCTACCCACCGCTCGAGAGCCCGAAGCAGTGAGCGGGGCCGGCCTGGAGACACGCCCGCACCGCATCGCCATTGCAGGCGCCAGCGGCCGAATGGGCCAGATGCTGATGGAAGCCGTCAGCGCCAGCGATGACTGCGTGCTCACCGGCGCGCTCGACATCCCTTCCAGCCCCGCCATCGGGCTCGATGCGACCGCCTTTGCCGGCCGCACCAGCGGCGTGCTGATCCAGTCGGACATCAACAGCGGCCTGAAGAATTCAGGCGTACTGATCGACTTCACCCGCCCCGAAGGCACGCTGGCCCATCTGGCCGCCTGCCGCGCGCTGGGCGTCAAGCTGGTGATCGGCACCACCGGTTTTTCCGATGCGCAGAAGGCCGAGATTGCCGCCGCTGCGAAAGACATCGCCATCGTGATGGCCCCCAACATGAGCGTGGGCGTCAACGTCACGCTCAAGCTGCTGGACATGGCGGCGCGCGCACTGGCCACCGGCTACGACAGCGAAGTCATAGAAGCCCACCACCGCCACAAGGTGGACGCGCCTTCGGGCACCGCCCTGAAGATGGGCGAGGTCATCGCCAGCGCGCTGGGCCGCGACCTGAAAGACTGCGCCGTCTATGCCCGCGAAGGCGTGACCGGCGAGCGCGATCCGTCCAGCATCGGCTTTGCCACCATCCGCGGCGGCGACATCGTGGGCGACCACACCGTGCTGTTTGCCGGCACCGGCGAGCGCATCGAGATCACGCACAAGTCGTCCAGCCGCGCCACCTACGCGCAGGGCAGCCTGCGGGCGGCGCGCTTTCTGGCATCACAGCCCACCGGGCTGTTCGACATGTTCGATGTGCTGGGGCTGAAATGAGCGTCTGGCCCCTGCCTGCCTGGCACCGGGCGCCTGCGGTTGATCGATGAACTTCATGGCCCTCATCGCCCAGGGCGGCCCGGTCAGTCAGGGCGTGGCACTGCTGCTGCTTGGCATGTCGGTCGCCAGCTGGGTGGTGATTGCCTGGAAGGCATGGTTGCTGCACCGTGCCTTTGGCGATGTGGCCCGCAGCATCGCGGCCTTCTGGCAATCCAGCTCGATCACGCAGGCCAGCGAGAAACTGGCCGCGTTTGACCGCGAAG
>CALSAU010000106.1:0-6807 GCA_943372985.1 Polaromonas sp. YR568
GCCGTTGCCCTGCACCACATAGCGGGCACCCTGGTCAATTGCGGACTTCAGTGCGTTGGTGGTTTCCTGCGGGCTGAGCTTGTTGTCGATGCCGATGATCTCGAACTTCACACCCGCCTTGTTCTTCTGGCTGAAGCGCTCGGCCAGGAACTGGAAGCCCTTGAGCTGGTTGGTGCCCACCGCAGCCATCAGGCCCGAGAGCGGGTCCAGCCAGGCAATCTTCACGGTCTGGTTGAGGTTGACAGCGCCCGGCGCCGCAGCAGGAGCGGCGGCCTTGGCGGGTGCTGCCGGTTTGGCTGGCGCCTGGGCCATGGCCAGACTGCAGGCCAGTGCCGAAACGGCAGCAGCCAAGGTGGCAAAACGGCGGGGCAAGGCACCGCAAGAACGGGTTTGGGTTGTCATCCCTTGTCTCCTGAAATTGGTATGGAATGGAAGCGTCAAAAACACGTAAGGAACTCTGATTTCGCTCACGGAGATTAGGTCAAAAGCACACGCACCGGCTCGGGGAATGCCCTAGCCATGTCACAGATGTGACCCCCACGCTTCTCGCTTCGCGTAGTGCGCTGGACGTGCCCACGCCAGAGGCGTGTGCTCTTCCTCCCGTCCGAACCTGCGCAGGCAGGTTTGGAGCCGCGGTCGTCAGCCCCTCAGGGGCCGCCCTACGACCCGGCAAAGCCGGTTCCGCGGCTCATGCTGGTGAAGAAAAACACATCGAAGATCTGCAATCACGTCTGTGGCAATTTGTAATCCCTGAGCAGTTCGCGCAGTCTGGTTTTGAGCATCTTGCCGGTGGCACCCAGCGGAATGGCGTCGACAAAGACCACGTCGTCCGGAATCTGCCACTTGGCGGTCTTGCCTTCGTAGAACTTGAGCAGTTCATCCCGGCTCACCTCGGCGCCCGGCTTTTTCACGACCACCACAATCGGCCGCTCGTCCCACTTGGGATGGGCCACGCCAATGCAGGCGGCCATGGCCACCGCCGGATGAGACACCGCAATGTTCTCCACATCGATCGAGCTGATCCACTCGCCGCCGGACTTGATGACGTCCTTGCTGCGGTCGGTAATCTGCAGGTAGCCGTCGGGGTCGATGGTGCCCACATCGCCGGTGGGGAACCAGCCATCGACCAAGGGATCACCGCCCTCGCCCTTGAAGTACTCGCGAATGATCCACGGCCCCTTCACATGCAGGTCGCCGAAGGTGGTGCCGTCCCAGGGCAACTCCTTGCCGTCGGCATCGACGATCTTCATGTCCACGCCGTAGATGGCCCGGCCCTGCTTCATACGGATCTTCATCTTCGCGTCTTCAGACAGGCCGTCATGCTTGTTCTTCAGAGTGCACAGCGTACCCAGCGGACTCATCTCGGTCATGCCCCAGGCGTGCAGCACCTCGACGCCGTAGTCCTCGCGGAAGGCGTGGATCATGGCTGGCGGGCAGGCCGAGCCGCCAATCACCGTGCGCCTGAGCGTCGAGAACTTCAGCCCGGCCGGCTTGAGGTGCGTCAGCAGCATCTGCCACACCGTCGGCACGCCGGCCGCGTAAGTGACCTTCTCCGCTTCAATCAGTTCGTACACCGACTTGCCGTCCAACGCCGGCCCCGGAAACACCAGCTTGGCACCGGTCAGCGCCGCCGAATAGGGAATGCCCCAGGCATTGACGTGGAACATGGGCACCACGGGCAGGATCGCGTCGCGCGCCGAGATGCCCATCACGTCGGGCAAGGCCGCTGCGTAGGCATGCAGCGTGCTGGACCGGTGGCTGTACAGCGCCGCCTTCGGGTTGCCAGTGGTGCCACTGGTGTAGCACATGCTCGATGCGGAGTTCTCGTCAAAGCTGGGCCAGTTGTACTCGCCCGATTGCCCGCCCATCCACGCCTCATAGCTGATGAGGCCAGGCACACCGGAGTCCTTGGGCAGATGCGCGTCGTCGCACAGCGCGATGTACTGGCAGATCGTGGGGCAGCGGGCATGGACCGCCTGCACCAGCGGCAGAAAACTCAAGTCGAAGCACAGCACCTGGTCTTCCGCGTGGTTGGCAATCCACGCGATCTGGTCCGGGTGCAGGCGCGGGTTGATGGTGTGCAGCACACGGCCAGAGCCGCTCACGCCGTAATACAGCTCGAAGTGGCGGTAGCCGTTCCAGGCCAGCGTGGCCACACGGTCGCTGAAAGCCAGCTTCATGCCATCGAGCGCGTTGGCGACCTGCCGTGAACGCTTCGCAGCGTCGCGATAGGTGTAACGGTGCACATCACCTTCCACACGTCTGGACACAATTTCCGCGTCGCCGTGGTGACGCTCCGCGAACTCGATCAGGTTTGAAATGAGCAGTGGCTGGCTTTGCATTAACCCGAGCATCAGGTTGTCTCCGTCTGGTAATTAAAAAGTGTTCTGGAAGGCAGGAAAGAAAACGGCGGGCACTCCGCCCGCCTGCGTATTCATGATGCCGCAGCCGTGAGGCCCAGTCATGCGGGATTGCCCGTGAATCTGCGGGCCCATGTCAGGTAGGGGACAATTCGGTCATGACGACTGCCTCCTTTGCCACCTCTTCCCCGGCCGTGGCCGAACTGCCCTGGCAAAAGGGATTTGCAAAGCTCGGACCGGCGTTTTACACGCTCCTCAAGCCACAGCCCTTGCCCGATCCGTACTGGGTGGGTCGCAACGAGGCGGTGGCACGTGACCTGGGTCTGGATGCGGACTGGCTGGCCTCCCAAGAAGCATTGCAGGGCCTGACCGGTAACGCGGTTCTGCAGGGCTCCGAACCGCTGGCCAGCGTTTACAGCGGCCACCAGTTTGGCCAGTGGGCGGGCCAGCTCGGCGACGGCCGCGCCATCCTGCTGGGCGAGATCAGCACACCCTCAGGGCCGCAGGAAATCCAGCTCAAGGGCGCCGGGCGCACGCCCTACTCCCGCATGGGCGACGGCCGCGCGGTGCTGCGCAGTTCGATCCGCGAGTACCTGTGCTCGGAAGCCATGCATGGGCTGGGCATTCCGACCACCCGCGCCCTGTGCGTGACCGGATCGGACGCGCCCGTGCGCCGTGAAGAGGTCGAAACCGCGGCAGTGGTCACGCGCACCGCCCCCAGTTTCATTCGCTTTGGCCATTTCGAACACTTCAGCTACAGCGGCCAGCCCGGGCAGCTCAAGGCGCTGGCCGACTTCGTGATTCAGCGGCATTACCCGGAATGCCTGGAGGCCGATCAGCCTTACGCCGCTTTTTTGCAGGCGGTCAGCGAGCGCACCGCGCACATGGTGGCCGCATGGCAGGCGGTGGGCTTTTGCCACGGCGTGATGAACACCGACAACATGAGCATCCTGGGCCTGACCATCGACTACGGTCCGTTCCAGTTCCTCGATGCTTTTGTGCCCGACCACATCTGCAACCATTCAGACACCGAAGGACGCTACGCCTACAACCGGCAACCCAACATCGCCTACTGGAACCTGTTTTGCCTTGGCCAGGCTCTTTTGCCACTGATGGACAGCCAGGACCAGGCCATCGCCGCGCTGGAGTCGTTCAAGACGGTTTTCCCTGAGGTGCTGCAGGCCCGCATGCGTGCCAAGCTGGGCCTGCCGGATGTGCAGGCCGACGACCTCGGACTCATCGACAGCACCTTCCGTCTGCTGGCCAGCAACAAGGTCGACTACACCATCTTCTGGCGCCGTCTGAACGGCTTCACGCCGCAAAGCGGTCACGAGCCGGTGCGTGACCTGTTTTTCGACCGCGAGTCATTCAATGCCTGGGCCTTGCTGTATTCCGAACGCCTCGCGTCGGTTGATGTCGGCCAGCGGGCCGACCTGATGCGGCGAAGTAACCCGAAATTTGTGCTGCGCAACCACCTTGGCGAAGAAGCCATACGCGCCGCGAAACTAAAAGACTTTTCCGGTGTCCACACCTTGCTGACCCTGCTGCAATCCCCATTTGATGAGCATCCCGGTCACGAGAGCCATGCCGGCTTCCCACCCGACTGGGCTGCATCCATCGAGATCAGCTGCAGTTCCTGAACCCTGATTTTCAAGCCCCTGAGGATTCACCATGTCCGCCAAAATCCAGAAAACCGACGCCGAGTGGAAAGCCCTGCTGGCCGAGAAAGGCGCAGAACCCGTCGCCTTTGAGGTGACCCGCCGTGCAGGCACCGAGCGCGCCTTCACGGGCAAATACGAGTCCGTCTGGGCCGACGGTAGCTACCATTGCATCTGCTGCGGTGCCAAGCTGTTTGAATCCACCACCAAGTTCGATGCCGGTTGCGGCTGGCCCAGTTTTTCCCAGGCCGCTGCACCCGACGCCATTGAGGAACACGTGGACCGCAAGTACGGTATGGTGCGCACAGAGACAGTGTGCGCCAGTTGCGGCGCACACCTGGGCCATGTGTTTCCTGATGGCCCCACGGAAACCGGCCTGCGCTATTGCATGAACTCGGCTGCCTTGAACTTTGTGCCTGAATAGGTACCCGTTAGGTACCCGTCCCCATCTAGACCCATGAAACAGCTTCTCGATTTCCTGCCAATCCTGCTATTTTTCGGCGCGTTCAAGGTGTACGACATCTATGTCGCCACAGGCGTCATCATGGTGGCGACCACCCTGCAAATGGCCATTCTCTACAAACTCGATGGTGGCTTGCAAACCATGCACAAGGTCACATTGGCGCTGGTGCTGGGGTTTGGTGCACTGACGCTGGGCTTGCATGACGAACGCTTTGTCAAAATCAAGCCAACCGTTTTGTATGCCTTTACCGGCCTGGCGCTGGCCATCGGGCTGTGGATTCTGAAGAAAAACTTTCTCAAGATGATGCTGGGCGCACAGCTCAAGATGCCGGATCCCATATGGCGCAACCTGACTGTTATCTGGATCAGCTACAGCCTGTTCATGGCCACCCTGAACGCCTACGTTGCCTTGCTGTACACCACGGAACAATGGGTCAACTTCAAGTTGTGGGGCTATGCCTTCCCGCTGGTCTTTCTGGTTGGCCAGGGCTTGTACATTGCCCGCCACCTGCAGTCTGACGAGAAGGAGGTCAGCTCATGAGCGCCCTGCCTGTTCACGCAGACGCCATCACTCGGCAATTGACCGAGCGCCTGGCGCCCACCGAATTGCGTGTGATCGACGAAAGTGCTGACCACGCCGGCCACGCAGGCGCCAATGCCGAGGGTTTTGGCACTCACTTTCGCGTGCGTATCGCCAGCCCCGCTTTCGCTGGGAAGAGCCGCGTGGCGTGTCACCGGCTTGTGTATGATGCATTGCAAAATTTCATTGACCAAGGTCTGCACGCGCTGGCCATCGAAGTCATCCAGCCGCGCTGAATTGCGCACACCACGCACCGGTCACCGGTTTCCAAAGTTCACATCGTCTTCACCCCGATTTCCCCAAAGCCCAAAGGAACACCTCCCATCATGAAGCAGAAATTTTTACTGGCCACGGCCGCCGCAGCCTTGCTCACCCTGAGTGCACAGGGCGCTCTGGCCCAGAACCTGGCCATCGTCAATGGCAAAGCGGTGCCCAAGGCGCGCCTGGATGCCCTGTCACAGCAGGTCGCACGCACCGGCCGGCCGGTCACGCCTGAGATGGAAGGCCAGCTGCGCGAAGAAGTCATCGCCCGTGAAGTGTTCATGCAGGAAGCCGACAAGCTGGGTTTGGCTGCCCGTGACGATGTGAAAGTGCAGATGGAACTGGCTCGCCAGAGCATCCTGATCCGTGAACTGTTCGCTGATTACCAGAAGAAAAACCCGGTGACTGACGCCGACATCAAAGCCGAGTACGACAAGTTCGTTGCAGCCAACGGCGGCAAGGAATACAAGGCCCGGCACATTCTGGTCGAGAAGGAAGACGAAGCCAAAGCCATCATCGCCAGCCTGAAAAAAGGCGGCAAGTTCGACGCGATTGCCAAGAAGCAATCCAAGGACCCGGGCTCCGGCGCCAAGGGTGGCGATCTGGACTGGGCCAACCCCGCCAGCTATGTGCCTGAATTCTCGGAAGCCATGTCCAAACTGGCCAAAGGCCAGACCACCGACGCACCGGTCAAGACACAGTTCGGTTTCCACGTGATCCGTGTGGACGATATCCGCGACGCGCAACTGCCTTCGTTTGACGAAGTGAAGCCGCAAATCTCGCAGCAGATGCAGCAGCAGAAGCTGGCCACCTTCCAGGAAGACCTGCGCAAGAAGGCCAAGATCGAGTAAATCGCAGACCTCTGGACACCTCTTTGTCCAAGGCACAAACGCGGCTCAGGCCGCGTTTTTTTCGTCCTCTCGCGCTGGATACGACCTGACAGGGCGTCCACCGATTGACGACTCCACGGCTGGCATGTCCAATAATTCGTGTACTTATTATTGAAGGAGACATGCATGTTCAAACAGATCTTTCGCGCGGTGGTGGTGTGTGGCGTGTCCACCCTGCTGCTGGCTTGCGCCTCAAAGCCCGCTGCACCGGTGGCCGAGCTGGCACCGGGCGGTAAGCTGAAGGCTGCCATCAACTTTGGCAATCCCATCCTCGCCGTGAAAGATGCCGCCACCGGGGAGCCCAAAGGTGTCTCTGTTGATCTGGCGCGCGAACTGGGCAAGCGGCTGGGCGTGCCGGTTGAACTGGTGACTTTCACCTCGGCGGGCCGCGTGGTTGAAGCCGTCAAGGCAGCGCAGGTGGACATCGCCTTTGTCGCGATCGACCCGGTGCGCGGCGCCGACATGCTGCAGACGCCGCCTTACGTGATCATTGAAGGCGCGTATCTGGTGAAGAACAACTCACCGATCAAGAGCAATGACGAGGTAGACCGCCCGGGCAACCGCATCGTGGTGGGCAACGGCAGCGCGTATGACCT
>CALSAU010000107.1:0-6767 GCA_943372985.1 Polaromonas sp. YR568
CGATGTGCGCGCGCTGGTGTTGGCCATGGAGGATGCCGCCCAAGCCGAGGACATGTCGCGCTATTACGCACTCAACCTCGAATTCCATGACCTGCTGGTGAAGATCGCCAGCAACCAGACGCTGGCCGATCTTTACCTGTCCATCGTCAACCGCACCCACTTGTTCCGCCGCCGGGGGCTGGTGCATCAGGGCAGCCTGAATACCTCCAACCAGGAACACCGCCAGATCCTCGACGCGCTGGAGCGCCGCGATGCGGCTGAGGCTGAACGGCTGCTGTCGCTGCATGTGGCACGCGGCTGGACGCGGCTGGCGAGCTCGGTCGAAACCCACTGACCCGTTGATGGCGGCCCAGGGCCGGATGTACAACAGCTCACGTGTCAGTGAAAAGTAAACTGTTGACAGTTGAGGGGTCGTCGTTATAATTTTTTGAACGCCTTTGCACCGGGGCGACTCTGTTCCAGCGCCATCTGGCTGGTGGGACAGGCGTTCTGGCGCTGACGAAACCGGGCAGTTCCGCCGTTGACGCAAAGCCCCTGAGGGTGTGCAATGGCCTGCAGCTGCCGGGATTGTCCGGCGAGGCTGCGTGAAACGATACAACCAAGACGGAGACAAACCCATGATGATCAAAACGCTGCTGGTGTCCGGCCTGCTCGCCCTGTGCGCCAGTACCACCGCATTGGCGCAAGCCGACTACCCGGTCAACCGTGTGACCCTGGTCACGCATTCCAGCCCGGGCGGCGGAACGGATGTGTTCCTGCGTGCCTTGACCAAGCATCTGGGTGGCGTGATGAAGACCAGCTTTGCGGTCGAGAACATCCGCGGCGGCAGCGGTGCAACGGCGGTGGCGCATGTGGCCAAAGGGCCTGCCGATGGCTCCATCCTTTACGGCACCACGCCGACCTACATCCAGACCACGCTGCTGTCCAAGCCGCAGGTCGGCTATGACGGTCTGGACCCGGTCGTGATCATCTTCATCGATCCTGAGGTGATCTTCACCCGCGCCGATTCGCCGTTCAAGACGCTCGCCGATGTGGTGGCGCATGCCAAGGCCAACCCGGGCAAATCGCGCTGGGGCGCATCCAACCCGGCGTCGCTGGAGCGCATCGCGATGGAAAAGCTGGCGCGTGCCGGTGGCGTGAAGGTGCCCATCATCAGCCACGAAGGTGGTGGTGACCAGATGATCGGCGTGCTCAACGGCACCTACGACATCGGCGTTGGCGAGATGCAGGAAATCCAGGGTCAGCTCGAAGCCGGCAAGATTCGCCTGCTGGCCACGCTGTCCGAGACCCGCATCGAAAGCCTGCCGCAACTGCCCACCGCCAAGGAGCAGGGGCTCAACGTGGTGGTGCGCAAGTTCCGCGGTCTGGCAGCGCCCAAGGGCATGCCTGACAACGTCGCAAAGGCCTGGGAAGACGCCGTGAAAAAGGCGCTGGCCCTGCCCGCCTACAAGGCTGAATACACCAAGGAGCACCTGACACCGATGGTGCTGGGCCGCGAAGCCGCTCGCCGCTTCACTGCTGATGTGGCCGCTGAAACCACCTTGTCCTTCAAAGAACTCGGCATCATCAAATGACCGAAAGTTCAGGCGAGCGCATTGCTGGTGCGCTCGGGATGGTCGTGTCGACCTTGTACATCTGGCAGGCGCGGACCATTGAAGACAGCATGCTGGCAGACGCCGTCGGTGCCTCTGGTGTGCCGGTCGGCGTCGGCGCCCTGATGTTTCTGGCCTCGCTGGCGCTGATGGTGAAAACCTTCACCCAGCGCAAGCCGGCGGCAACAGTCGCGGCCGACAAGGCGCCTGATGCGCCTGAATCGCCCAATGACGCAGCCAGCGAACCAGCAGAATCCAGACGCAAAGCCCACCTGCTGGCGGCTGGCCTGCTGCTGATTCTGGTGGCTTACATGGTGTTCCTGCCGTTCGGGGGTTACCTTCCGGCGGTGATTCTGTTGCTGGTGTCTGCGGCCTGGCTGGGCGGTGCTCGCGGTGCCCGTACCTTGTGGTTGACGGCAGTCGGCGGTGCGCTGGTGCTGTGGTTCCTGTTTTCGTTTGCGCTGAAGGTTGGCATGCCCACCGGCGTGTGGCTCGCCTGGTTGGGATTCTGAACAATGACTGGCTTTATCGACTCTCTCACCAACCTGGCTTCGCTGTGGGTGGTGGTGGCGGCTTTTGCCGGTGTGCTGTGGGGCATTCTGGGCGGCGCGCTTCCCGGCATCTCTCCTTCGATTGCGATGGCACTCCTGCTGCCGTTCACCGTCGGCATGGACCCGACGATTGCCATCGTGCTGCTGGCCAGCGTGTATGTGGGTGCTGAATACGGCGGCTCCATACCGGCCATCCTGATTCGAACGCCGGGCACCAACTCGGCCTCGGCCACGGTGATTGACGGCTACGAAATGGCGCGTCAGGGCCGGGCTGGCGAGGCGCTGGGTATTTCCTTGATGTCGGGCATGTGGGGCGGGCTGTTTGGTCTGCTGGTGCTGGTGCTGGCAACGGAGAGCCTCGCCAAAGTCGCGCTGGCCTTCACGCCGGCTGCGTACTTCTCTTTGGGCATCCTCGGCCTGTCGGTGATTGCCGGCCTGTCGGGTGGTTCGTTACTGCGTGGGCTGATCACCGCCTGCATCGGTCTGATGATTGCCTTCATTGGCAGCGACCCGGTGTCGGGCGTGCCGCGTTTCACGTTTGGGTCGGCCGATCTGCTGGGTGGCATCAAGCCCATCCTGATCATGGTCGGCCTGTTTGCCGTGACCGAAATGCTGGTGCAGATTGGCGAGCCCGCCTGGGCCAAGGCGAGCAAATCCGAAGCCAGGCTGAAGCTGCCGAACTGGGCCATGAGCAAGCGCCTGTTCAAGCCGCAGGCGATTGGTGCCGCAATCGGTACCTTTGAGGGCGTGACGCCCGGCGCAGGCGGTACGGTGGCAGCCTTCATGGCGTACTCGGAGGCCAAGCGCTGGTCCAAAAAACCCGAGGAGTTCGGTCATGGTTCGCCAGAGGGCATTGCCGCCCCCGAGTCTGCGAACAACGTGGTCACCGCCACCGCTTTGGTGCCGCTGCTCAGCCTGGGCATTCCCGGCTCCAACTCGGCTGCCATTTTGCTCGGCGGATTCCTGATTCACGGCCTGCAGCCCGGGCCCATGCTGTTTGAGAAAGCACCCGAGGTGGTGTGGGGCCTGTACGGCGGACTGCTGTTTGCCAATATCGCGATGCTGCTGATCGGGCTGGTGATCCTCTCGCCCTGCATCTGGCTGGTGAACCGCCCCAAGCCCTACCTGATTGCCTTCATCCTGGCGCTGGTGATGTCCGGCGTGTACGCGATTCACCAGAGCATTTTTGAGGTCGGCATTGTCCTGGCAGTGGGCGTGCTGGGCTATGGCATGCGGCTGCTCCGCCTGCCGGTGCTACCGCTGGTGCTGGGTCTGGTGCTGGGTTATCTGGTGGAGTCCAACTACCGCCGCAGCCTGCTGATCTCGGGTGGCGAGCACAGCATTTTTCTGACCGACAAGGTCTCGCTGGGTCTGTTGATCACGGCATTTGCTCTGACCGCTTACACCGGCTGGAAAGAATTTTCAGCGTCGAAAGGCAAGAAGCCATGAGTGGCCCGCAAGTTGATTCCCTCACCGTCTCGCAGCGCCTGGCCAAAGGCATCTGCAGCGCCGAACCCCAATCTGGCGCCGCAGCGCGCGCCACCGGCGACCGGCTGCTGATGGACATTGCCGGCATCTGCCTGGCCGCACGTTCGGAGTCTTACGTGCAGGCCGCATTGGCCTCGGTCGAACAGGACGGGCCGTGCACTGTCATCGGATTCAACCAGGGCTTTGGCGTCGAGGCAGCATCGTTTGTCAACGGTATTGCTGCCCACGGCGAGGACTTTGACGACACCTATGAAGGCGGCCCAGTCCATGCGGGCGTGGTGATGGTGCCGGCCATGCTGGCAGCGGCGCAGCGCCACCAGCTCAGCGGTGCCGACACCTTGCGCGGTTTGGCCATCGGTGTCGAGGTGATGTGCCGCCTGTGCTCGGTCGCGCCGACCAAGGTGCACAAGGCCGGCTTTCATCCGACCGCCATTTTTGGCGTGATGGGTGCTGTGGCGGGTGTGGGCGCCGCGCTGCGCCTCACCGAGGAACAACTGGTCAACGCCTTCGGCATTGCGGGCAGCATGGCCTCCGGCGTCATCGAATACCTGGCCGACGGCGCGTGGACCAAGCGCATGCACCCGGGCTGGGCAGCGCAGTCGGGTTACCGCGCGGTGCGTCTGGCGCAAGCCGGTTTCAAGGGGCCGGCCACGGTATTTGAAGGTTCGCACGGCCTTTTCCATGGCTTTGCCAACACCACCGATGGCAACTTCGAGGCCATGCTGGACGGATTTGGCAAAAACTGGATCTGGACCACGATTGCCTTTAAGCCCTATGCCTGCGGCACCATGGCCCACCCCTACATCGACTGCGCACGCGCGCTGCGTCGCGATGGGCTGGACCTGTCGCAGATCGTGAAGATCGAGTGCGAGACTGCCGAAGGCATCGTGCACCGGCTGTGGGAGCCGCTGGCGCTCAAGCAGTCGCCACCGAATGCGTATGCGGCCAAGTTCAGCGTGCCCTATGCGATTGCGGCCGGGCTGCTGCTCGACGACGCGGGGCTCAGCGAATACACCGAAGCCATGGTTCAGCGTGCTGACCTGCGCGCACTCGCCGGCAAGATCAGCTACATGGTGGACCCGAACAACCCCTATCCCAAACAGTTCACCGGCCACGTCCGCGTGACCCTGCAGGATGGCCAGGTGAAGGAGGCGCGGCAGGGCTTCTTCAAGGGCGGTGCCGATCACCCGCTGAGCGCCGCTGATCTGGAACAGAAGTTTTTTGCCAACTGCCGCCACGGCGGCGTGGAGGCACCGCAGGCCCAGGCCATGCTGGCCATGCTGCGCCAGACCTTCGATGCGCCCCGGGTCGATCTGTCATTGCTGGCCTTGCCCGCTGCCACCGCCTGAAACGGCGCAAAGAAAGAGAATCTCATGCAGGAAAAACGGGTCGCGCTGGTCACAGGGGCCGGCCGCAACATTGGTCGCGCGATTGCGCTGCACCTCGGCCGCGCGGGTCTGGCGGTAGCCGTGAATGTGCGCAGCTCACAGGCCGAAGGCCAGGCGGTGGTTGATGAGTTGACCGCCCTCGGTGTGCCCGCGATGCTGTGCATGGCCGATGTCACCAGCCGCACGGCAGTGCAGGCCATGGTGGAACAGGTCAAGGCTCACTGGGGCCGGCTGGATGTGCTGGTCAACAACGCCGCCATCCGGCATGAGGCTCCGCTGGCCGACGTCACCGAATCCGATTGGCACACCACGCTCGCGGTGGTGCTGGACGGCGCCTTTTTCTGTTCTCAGGCCGCGCTACCCCTGCTGGTGGAATCACCGGCGGGCGCCATCGTCAATGTGGGTGGCTTGACCGCACACACCGGTGCAGCCGACCGGGTGCATGTGGTCACGGCCAAGGCCGGGCTGGTCGGGCTGACACGGGCGCTGGCGCACGACCTGTCGCCGCGCGGCGTGACGGTCAATTGCGTGTCCCCAGGCATGATCGACACCGTGCGGCGCAGCAGCAGCTCGCACGCCGTGCCCGCACACCATGCCAAACACCAGCCCCTGCTGGGACGGCGCGGCACCGCTGACGAAGTGGCCGCATCGGTAGCCTGGCTGGCCGGCATGGAGGCCCGCTTTGTGACTGGGCAGGTGCTGCACGTCAACGGCGGTACCTACCTGGGCAGCTGAAATCTGGGCCACTGAGGTGGGCCAGACCAGATAAATACCCCACCGCTGGGTGGCTGCGCGGTGCCACAGCCATGTGGCCTCGCTACAATGGGACGCATGACCCGACAGCAAGATTCGTGCCTTACAAGATTTCCCCTGCCGCGCCTCGTGCTTGCAGGCGTGCTGATGTTGGGAGCGGTGTTTCCGGTTTTTGCTGAAAAAGCCGACCGCGACAAGCCCATGAACGCAGAAGCCGACGCGCTGCGCTATGACGATTTGAAACAAACCAGCGTGTTCACCGGCAATGTGGTGATCACCAAGGGCACCACGATTGTGCGCGGCGACCGGGTCGACGTGGCGCAGGACCCGGAGGGCTACCAGCAGGCGGTGTCCATCGCCGCGCCCGGCAAGCTGGCCTTCTACCGCAAGAAGCGCGACGGGGTAGACGAATACATCGAAGGCGAGGGCGAGCGCATCGAGTACGACAGCCGCGCCGACCTGGTGAAATTCATCAAGCGCGCTGTGGTGCGACGCTACAACGGCGCCACCCTGGTCGACGAGACCACCGGCTCGCTGATCGTCTACAACAACAACACCGACGTGTTCACCGTCGACGGCGGCGCCGAGAACCGCACCGCGTCCAACCCCACAGGCCGCATCCGCGCCATGCTGACCCCGCGCAGCGCCGTCTCTGCCCCTGTGGCGCCACCCGTGGACGGACCGGCCCCCGCGCTTCGTCCCAGCCCCACGCTCGGACAGTGACCCCCCAACCGAAAGAACCTTTGCCGATGACCGATGTGGTGACTGACTCATCAAGCGCCATGACTGGTGCGCTGACTGGTGAGGGTGCCGGGCCTGTGAGCCGGCTGGTGGCCGAAGGCCTGCAAAAATCCTATGGCAGCCGCATGGTGGTGCGCGATGTGTCGGTGTCTGTGGAGAAAGGCGAAGTGGTCGGTCTACTCGGCCCCAACGGCGCCGGCAAGACCACCTCGTTTTACATGATCGTCGGGCTGGTGCGTGCCGATGCGGGGCAG
>CALSAU010000108.1:0-6766 GCA_943372985.1 Polaromonas sp. YR568
CTGCAGTACTTCGATGCCGAGGCCTGCGCCACCATCGAGCGCACCGCGAGGGAAAGCGCCCAGTCGGGCAAGCCCTGGGACCTGGAGCTGCCCATGGTCACTGCCGCCGGGCGGCACATCTGGGTCCGCTCGGTGGGCCATGTCATCAAGACGGTGAGCGGCGCGCCGGTGCGTCTGGTCGGCGCACTGCAGGATGTCACCACCAAACGCGCGCTCGAAGACGAGCTGCGCCGCTCCAACGACCTGCTGGCGGCGATGCTGGAAAGCCTGCCCTGCGCTGTCAGCGTGTTCGATGCCAAGCTGGAGCTGGTGGCCCACAACCGGAACTTTCAGACCATGCTGGGCTTTCCGAGGGAGCTGTTTGCCAGCCCTCGTGCGGCGTTTGAGCGCTTTATCCGGTTCAATGCCGAGCAGGGCGAATACGGTGACGGCGACCTGGACGCCAAGGTGCGCGACATCGTGGCGCGTGCCAGTGAGCCCTCCGTCCACCGCTTCGAGCGCACCCGCCCGAACGGCCTGACGCTGGAGATCCAGGGCGCGCCCATGCCCGGCGGCGGCTTTGTCACCACCTACACCGACATCTCCGAGCGCAAGCGTTCCGAGCAAGCCCTGCGAACCAGCGAGGAACGCCTGACCCGCGCACTCGATGCCACCGGGCTGGCGCTGTGGGACTTCGACGTGGAGCGCGGTCAGGTCTACCTGTCAGAAGCCTGGTCGACCCTGCTCGGCGGCCCCCCGCAGGCCACGGTGACCACCTTCGCAGGGCTCGCGGCGCAGGTGCCCGAGCAGGATCAGGCGGCACTGCTGGCCTCGCTGACCAGCGTGCTCAAGGGCAACGCGGCCGATTACTCGGTGGAGCACCGCGTCAGGCGCCATGACGGACAACTGATCTGGGTCCACAGCGACGGTCGGGTGACCCAGCGCAACAGCCAGGGGCGCGCCATGCGGCTGGTGGGCACCAACCGCGAAATCACCCGGCAGAAGGAATACGAGCGCTCGCTGCAGGCAGCCAAGGATGCGGCAGAGCAGGCCATGCAGGCCAAGTCGTCCTTCCTCGCGGCCATGAGCCACGAGATTCGCACCCCGATGAACGGCGTGATCGGCATGACCACGCTGCTGATGGACACCCCGCTCAACGAACGCCAGCGCGAGTTTGTCGAGGTGATCCGGCAGAGCGGCGAAGGCCTGCTGGTGGTCATCAACGACATCCTCGACTACTCGAAGATCGAGTCCGGCCACATGGAGCTGGAGCAGCTGCCCTTTGACCTGCAGGACACTGTGGAGAGCAGCGTGGAGCTGCTGGCGCTCAAGGCACAGGAGAAAAACCTCGACGTGCTGTGCGAGGTGGCCGCCGACATTCCGCCGTGGATTGAAGGCGACTACGCCCGCCTGCGCCAGGTGCTGGTCAACCTGATTTCCAACGCGGTGAAGTTCACCGACCGGGGCACGGTGCAGGTGAGCGTGCGCCAGGTGCCAGCCGACACAGCGGGCCACTGCCCACCGCTTCAGCTGGAGTTCTGCGTGCGCGACACCGGTATCGGCATTCCGGCCGACAAGCTGCCGCGTCTGTTCCAGGCGTTTTCGCAGGCCGACTCCAGCACCTCGCGCAAATACGGCGGCACCGGGCTGGGACTGGTCATCTCCCAGCGCCTGGTGGAAGCGATGAAGGGCCGCATGTGGGTGGAAAGCGAAGAAGGCCAGGGCACGCGCTTTTACTTCACGCTGCCGACCGCACCGGCCATGGCCATGAACGCCCCGTCCCCGCTGGCGCTGAACCAGCTCGCCAAGAAACGCGTGATGGTGGTGGACGACAACCCTGCCTGCCTGCAGTGGCTGTGCCAGCTGGCCCGCCGCTGGGACATGACCATCACGGCCGTGGGTTCGGGCGCCGAAGCGCTTGCAGCACTCACATCCGGAATGCCCTGCGACCTGCTGGTCACCGACCTCACCATGCCCGGCATGGACGGGCTGGCGCTGGCGCGCGCCGTGCGCGCAATACCGCCCGGCAAAACGTCGGGTGAAGCGCCCGGCGCAGCAGGGGCGCGCCTGCCGATGCTGCTGCTCTCGGGCGCCGGCATGCCGGCGAGCGAAGACGCCGGCCTGTTCGACGCGGTGGTGATCAAGCCGGCCCGCGTGTCGGTGCTGGCCCAGGGTTTCATCGAGGCGCTGGCCGAACGCGGCACGGCTGCCGCTGCGCCGGTGCTCAAGGGCCGGCAGTTTGATGCCACCCTCGCGCAGCGTTACCCGCAGCGCATCCTGCTGGCCGAAGACAACGAGATCAACCGCAAGGTGGCAATCCAGATGCTCAAGGGCTTTGGCTACCGCGCTGACGTCGCCGCCAACGGGCTGGAAGCCGTCGATGCGGTGCGCCGGCAGCCCTACGACTTGGTGCTGATGGACATCCAGATGCCCGAGCTCGACGGCATGGAAGCCACCCGTATTCTGGTGAAGAACCGCCCCTTTGGCGGCATTCCACGGATCGTCGGCATGAGCGCGCACGCGATCCGCGAAGACATCGACGCGGCACTCGAAGCCGGCATGGACGACTACATCGTCAAGCCGGTCACGGCCGAAGCCCTGCGCGAGAAGCTGGTGTACTTCGGCCAGCGCATCGCCGGCACGGCAGGCCGCACGGCCGCTGCGCCCCTGGACGAGCCGACGCCGGAGCCCTCCGCACCCGCCGCCGCACCGGCTGGCGGCCATGACCTGCTGGACCTCAAGCAGGTGCACAGCCTGATGTCGCTGGACCCGAGCGGCAAGCTGATGGCCCAGCTGATCGGCAGTTTTGGACCCAAAACCAGCAAGCTGCTGGATGATCTGCGGGCGGCCGCACAGGTGCAGGACGCCGATGCCGCCGGCCGGCTGGCGCATCAGCTCAAGGGCACGGCGGGCACGCTGGGCATGCGCTCGCTGGCGCGGCATGCGGCGGAGATGGAGGTCTCACTGGCTGCCGGCCTGTGGGCGCAGCTGGGCGATCAGCTGGCCAGTGCCGACGACCGCTGCACCAGTAGCCTGACAGCGCTGACCCTGGAGATGGCTGCCGCGCAGCCTGCGCTGGCTGCGGCGGCTGCCGATGGCGTCAGCGAATGACGCTGAGGTAGGCGTAGGCGGCGCGGCGCAGTTCCCGGGCCTGGCGCGGGTTGCGGCCGGCACGGGCCTCGGCGCGCTCCATCAGCTGCTGGGCCACGCCCTGCAGGGGCGCTGCCACGGGCAGGCGCTTGAAGTTCGAAGGGATGAAGGCGGCGAGACGGGCAGTCAAATGGAACATGAAAAGCTCACCCGGCAAGGGGTGAAAAGTGGCGATGACTCAAGATTAAGGGTTTTCCCTAGGTTTTCAAGCCACGCTGGGTCGATAGTTATGCATAAAAGACATCAGGCAACCCGATCCTCGCATCCGCTGCCGGCGGGCCGGATGATTCCGACCGCTGCGCCGCAGTTATGCTCTCGCGATGGCTGCGACCCCTTCTGACACCATGACGCCACCCCCGCAAACGCTGGCGCTGCCCGGCGAGGCCGTGCTCAAGCAGATTGCGGCCAACATCGACGCGATGCTCTGGTCGTGGGACCCGCACTCCGGCCGCATCACCTACACCAACCCGGTGTTCGAGGCCTTCTGGGGCGTCTCGGCCGATTCGCTCGGCGAGCGGCCGTGGACCTGGCTGGAGCAGGTCGATCCTGCCGACCGCAACGAGGTGCGCCGCCTGCAGACCAGCCCACGCAAACAGCTGATGGAGTACCGGGTCCACCGCCCGACGGGCGAAGTGGCGCGCCTGAGCCAGCGCGCGCTGCCGATCTTCAGCGCCTCCGGCCAGCTGATGCGCATCATTCACCTGGCGACCAATGTCACCTGGCAGCTCGACACCTCCAAGCAGTTGCGGGTGGAGATTGGCCGCCGGACCGACTCCGAGGCCAAGTACCGCGCGGTGGTCGAGAACGTCAGCGAGGGCATTCTGGTCACCGCTGCAGGCCGCATCCTGTATGCCAACCCGCGGGCGCTGGCGCTCACATCGCTCGACGAGGAAACCGCCCGCTCGCGGCCCTTCATCGACTTCATCCACCCCGACGACCGGGAGTGGGTGATGGGGAACCACCTGCGGCGCCTACGCGGCGAGGTGGTCGAGAACCACTACCAGTTCCGGGTGCAGCACGACAACTGCGACACCCG
The DNA here is from genome assembly GCA_943372985.1 of Polaromonas sp. YR568. Classification (GTDB taxonomy): domain Bacteria; phylum Pseudomonadota; class Gammaproteobacteria; order Burkholderiales; family Burkholderiaceae_C; genus Polaromonas. The sequence continues at coordinate 4,166 of CALSAU010000108.1, forward strand.
CTGGCTGGAGATCAGCGCGGTGGTGTTCGAGTGGGAAGGCACGCCCGCCACGCTGAACTTCCTGACCGACGTCACAGACAAGCGGCGAACCGAAGACGACATGCGCAAGGCGCTGGCTCACGAGCGCGAGCTGTCGGAGCTGAAGTCGCGCTTTGTGGCGGTCACCTCGCACGAGTTCCGCACGCCGCTGGCGGCCATTTTGTCGTCGGTTGAGCTGCTCGATGCCTACGGCGCGAGCTTTCCGGCCGAAGAGCGCCGCGAGCTGCTGGACCAGATCAAGACCGCCGTGGCCCGCATGAACGGCATGGTCGACCAGGTGCTGCTGACCAGCCGCCTGGAGCTGGGCACTTTCAGCTTTGAAGCCGCGCCCCTGTTGATGCCGGACTGGCTGGTGCGCGTGATGGCCGAGCTGGAACACGGCAACCCGCAGGCCGCCCGCATCTCGATGACCTGCGACGGGCTGGACACCCCGCGCATGGCCGACCAGACGCTGCTGCGCCACATCGTGGTCAACCTGCTGGGCAATGCGCTGAAATACTCCGACCCCGACACACAGGTGGAGTTTGCCGCCAGCGGCGTGGGCGAGCACATCCTGCTGCGCATCAGCGACCGCGGCATCGGCATTCCCGAAGCCGACTTGCCGCGCCTTTTTGGCAGCTTTCACCGTGGCACCAACGTCGGCAACATCTCCGGCACCGGCATCGGCCTGCACATCGTCAAGGAATGCATCGACCTGCACCACGGCACGGTGGATGTGCAAAGCAAGCCTGGCGTGGGCACCACCTTCACGGTGAAGGTCATGGCGCCGCTGGCTTGACAGGCCTACAGGCCTCTGTTGCCGTTTTCTCGCGGCACAAATTACAGATGTAACCAGAATTCAGTCGGGTATTCAGTGATCTGAAATATGCGCTGGGTGGTGGGTTGATAAATTTCAGGGCGTTGGAGCTCTGGCATGGGGTTAGAGGCGCCAGCACATCAAAAATGGAAAGATGCACACAATGAGAAAGCTTGTCGTTGTTGCAGCGCTGATGGCTGCAGCACCTGTATTCGCCCAGACGGCCGCGCCCAGCCAGTTTTATATCGGTATTGATGGGGCGCGACAAAAACTGAAGTTCAACGATGACGTGCCGGGCGGTCCGGTCGCGCCAGCAGGAATCACCGACTCAAAAACTACCGCTCGACTTTTTGGTGGCTACCAAATTACGCCCAACTGGGCGGTGGAGCTTGGGTATGCCAACAAGAATTACTCGCTCAACGTGAACAATACGAGCGAGCGGACTACTGGGAGCCTGCGACTTAAAGGGCTTGATCTCGGGGTGACTTACAAATTCACTGACAGCCTGCCTGGATTTTTCGTCAAAGGAGGGTTCAGCAGGTTCAAATACTCAGGCAGCGTCAGCGGCACTAACCTTGTTGACGGATCAACCTTCACCGGTAGCGGGTCCGAGAGCGGAACCGGTCCGATGTTCGGCTTCGGCTATGAAGCCAACCTCACCGGCAACCTTGACGGGCGCATCGGCTACACCCAGTACAACAAGGTCGCTGGCGACAGCGACGTGAAGCTGCGCATGTTTTACGTTGGCCTCAAGTACCGCTTCTGACAACTCACGGCTGCAGACCGCTTCACGCACAATCAAGGCGTGAACATCCAGCTGCTGTCCGACCTCCACCTCGAATCCAACCCGCACTTTCAGGCCGCGCCCCAGCCGGGCGCGGACCTGCTGGTGTTGGCGGGGGACATTGGCTCCTACCAGCCGGGCTCGCAGCTGCTGGCGCTGGACATTCCCGATTTCGGTCTACGGCGTTTCTCGCCCCTGCCCGTCAGCGAAGGCGGTGCCGGCTGGCCGACGCCAGTGCTGTTTGTGCCGGGCAACCACGAATACGACGGGCTGGATTTCGACACCACGCATGAGCGCCTGCGCGAAACCTGCGAGCGGTTGGGGCTGCTCTGGCTGGAACGCGAAAGCCGCGTGCTGCAGGGCGTGCGCTTTGTCGGCACCACGCTGTGGTCCGACTTTGACGCCCTGCTGGACCTGGCGCCGGTGGGTGGCCGCATGGCGGCGCGCGAAAAGGCCTTTCGCGCAGCCAATTTCTACCTGAGCAAGAACCACGCGTTCCGTGACGGCCAGCCGCTGCTTGCCGCCGATGTGCGGGAGCAGGCCCTCGCCTGCCAGACCTGGCTGCGGGAGACGCTGGCCGAGCCGTTTGACGGACCAACCGTGGTGATCACCCACTTCGCGCCGAGTCTGCTCAGTGCCGACCCACGCTACGGCCTGGTGGCGGGTACGGCCGGCTTTTGCAATTCGCTGGACGAACTGTTGCCGTTGGCCGATGTGTGGCTGCACGGGCACCTGCATTGCCCGGTGGACTATGTGAAAAGCGGCTGCCGCGTGGTCGCCAACCCGCTGGGCTATGCGCGCAAAGGGGAGCAGGAGGGCTTCAGGCCTTCACTGTTAATCAACACACGGAGCAGTCGCGCCGCCAGCGCTCAACTCAGCGCGAGCTGAGACCGTCAAAGCAGGTGGCCAGCACCAGGTCGATGATCTCGGTGTCGCTGTGCTGACCGCCCGCGCGCATGAACTCCAGCACCGGGTCGCAGGC
>CALSAU010000109.1:0-6752 GCA_943372985.1 Polaromonas sp. YR568
AGACGAGGGTGTGCGCGCCCGGCTGATGTCCGAGCTCGGCGTTCAGGACAAGTAAAAGAAAACCGCATCGCGAGAGGAACCCACAATGGCTGATACCAACAAGCAGACAGAAGCAGCGCCAGGCGCCGCAGAAGAAGCGGGCGGCTCCCTGCTCGACCAGCTGGTCGAGTCGGCGCGCATCAAGCAGGGCGACGACGCCTATTCCATCACCCGGCATGGCATTCAGGCCTTTGTGTCGCAGCTGCTGGAGCCGCAGCGCTCGGTAGAGCGGGTGACGCAGGCCACCGTCGACGACATGATTGCCGATCTCGACAAAAAGCTCTGCGCCCAGGTTGATGCGATCCTGCACCACCCTGACTACCAGAAGATGGAGTCGGCCTGGCGTTCGCTCAAGTTCCTGGTGGACCGCACCAACTTCCGCGAGAACGTCAAGATCCAGGTGCTCAATGTGAGCAAGACCAAGCTGCTCGACGACTTCCAGGACGCAGCTGACATCACCAAGTCGGGTCTCTACAAGAACCTGTACACGGCCGAATACGGCCAGTTCGGTGGCCAGCCCTTTGGCGCCATGATCGGCAACTACGAGTTCGGCCCCGGCGGCCAGGACATCAAGCTGCTCCAGTACGTGGCCAGCGTTGCGGCCATGGGCCACGCGCCCTTCATCGCCGCCACGGCGCCCGAGTTCTTCGGTGTCGAATCCTACGAGCAATTGCCCAACCTGAAAGACCTCTCGTCGATCTTCGAGGGCCCGCAGTTCGTCAAGTGGAACTCCTTCCGCGAGACCGAAGACGCCCGCTACGTGGGCCTCACACTGCCGCACTTCCTGCTGCGCGTACCCTACGGCATGGACACCGTGCCAACCAAGAAATTCAACTACAAGGAAGACGTCTCCGGTGGCAACAACAACTTCCTGTGGGGCAATGCGGCCTTTGCGTTCGCGTCGCGCCTGACAGGCAGCTTTGCCGACTACCGCTGGTGCGCCAACGTCATCGGCCCGCAGGGTGGTGGCGCGGTGGAAGACCTGCCGGTCTACACCTATGAATCGATGGGCGAGCTGCAGAACAAGATTCCGGCCGAGGTGCTGATCTCCGAGCGCCGCGAATTCGAACTGGCCGAGCAGGGCTTCATTGCGCTGACCATGCGCAAGAACAGCGACAACGCCGCTTTCTTCTCTGCCAACTCCGCGCAAAAACCGAAGTTCTTTGGCAACAGCAAGGAAGGCAAGGAGGCCGAGCTCAACTACAAGCTGAGCACGCAACTGCCCTACATGTTTGTGGTGAGCCGTCTGGCCCACTACATCAAGGTGATCCAGCGCGAGAACATCGGCACCTGGAAAGAGCGTGGCGACCTCGAGAGCGAGTTGAACATGTGGATTCGGCAGTACGTGGCCGACATGGACAACCCCGCAGAGGGCGTGCGCAGCCGCCGGCCGCTCCGGCAGGCGGAGATCACCGTCTCGGACGTCGAAGGCGATCCGGGCTGGTACCGCGTGGACCTGAAGGTGCGTCCGCACTTCAAGTACATGGGCGCCTCGTTCAGCCTGTCCCTCGTGGGCAAGCTCGAGAAGAAGTGAGTTGTCGCCCGGGATTCACCCCGGGCGGCCTGTGTTTCAGCTGTAACTTTCGCGACCGGTTCCTGAAATGGAACCGAAACAGGGTCTTCGCACAATACACCCATGCACAGCGAAAAGTGTTTGAAGGATGTGCAGATCACCCGGTCAGCGAAAGCCGGTCAGGGTGATGAGGAGGCCAAGGCCCCTGTGTTTGATTCAGGACTTTGACCGGGTTTAAAACAGTTTTGCAACCTCAACTTATCAAAGGAAACTCATCATGCCAATGCCATGCTATCTCATCGTCGAAGGCGAAAACCAGGGAAAAATCGAAGGCTCCGTCAAAGTCAAAGGCCACGAAGGCAAGATCCTCGTGCAAGCCGTTGACCACACCATCGAGATTCCGAAAAGCCCCCAGAACGGCCTGCCCACCGGCAAGCGCATCCACTGCCCGATGACCTTGACCAAGGAAATCGACAAGTCCTCGCCCAAGCTGTTCCAGGCGCTGACCTCCGGCGAACAACTCAAGAGCGTCAGCCTCGAGTTCTACCGCATCTCGCCCAAGGGCACGGAAGAAAAGTACTACACCGTCAAGCTGTCAGCTGCCATCCTGACCAGCATGAAGTCGTGGACCCCGAACTGCCTGAACCCCGAGAACAAGCAGATGGGCCACATGGAAGACGTTGCTTTCACCTACGAGAAGATCACCTGGACGTACGAGCCGGACGGCATCGAGGCTGAAGACTCCTGGCTGGCTCCGAAGTAAGGCCTGAGCAGTTGCACGGCCTGCCGGATTGAGCGGACTGAGCGGTGAAGGAGCGACGACTTCTGGAAAGAATCGCGGCATGGGAGCAGGGGGGTCAACGGACCAACCAGACCCAGGTCGAGACGCTGGTCAGATCAGTCACCGAGCACCTTCGCCGCCTGCTCAACACCCGGCAGGGCAGCGTGCAACTGGACCCGGCTTTCGGCGTACCCGACTTCACCAATATCGCCGGTGGGCTCACCGCGGGCTCCACGGGCGATATTGAGGAAGAGATTCGCCGCATGGTTCTGAAGTACGAACCGCGCATCAAGTCTCCCAAGGTCACCCTGGGCCGTGAATCCTCCGATTTGCTGTCCATCCGTTTTGTTCTTGAGGGCCGGCTGGAAGTCGACGACCGCGAGATTCCCTTGCAGTTGTCCACCACCGTCGGCTCCAGTGGCAAGGTCAACATCAACTGAAGTGCTGATTTCCTGATTCCCGACGCGCCCATCCCTTAACCGACTCCTCGAACGAGTGCAAAGACCATCATGTTCAACAGGTACTACGAAGAGGAATTGAACAAGCTCAAGGGGCTGGCGGTCGAGTTCTCGCAAGCCAATCCGGCGCTGGCCCCGATGCTCTCCGGCGCCTCGGCCGACCCCGATGTCGAGCGTCTGCTCGAAGGCGTGGCGTTTCTCACTGGTCTCACGCGTCAGAAGCTGGACGACGAGTTTCCTGAGTTCGTTCAGGAACTCTCCAGCCTTCTTTTTCCGCATTACCTGCGCCCCATTCCGTCCTGCACCCTGGTGAGCTTTGCGCCCAAGGGCGTCATGACGGAAAGCGTGCCGATTGCCGCCGGCACCCGGCTCGATTCGGTGCCTGTCGATGGCACGCCGTGTCGCTTTCGTACCTGTGTTGACATGCAGGTGCATCCCATTGCGTTGCAGGCGGCCCGGCTGGTTAGCGGTGCGGGCAAGTCACCGCGACTGGTGCTGCGCTTTGAACTGCAGGGCATCGACCTCACGCAGTGGAAGCCGCACCCGATCCGTTTGTTTCTGGGCAGCGGCTATGCCGAGGCGTCCAAACTGCTGCTCCTGCTGGTCAACCACGTGAAGTCGGTCGTGGTGTCGGCTGAGGGCGCTACGCCGCTGGAACTCGGCGCCAAGGCGCTGCGCATGGCCGGTTTTGACGGCGAACTGCTGCCTTACCCTTCCCACGCCTACCAGGGCTACCGCAACCTGCAGGAATTTTTCGTGCAACCCGAGAAGTTCCTGTTCGTGGACCTGGAGCGCCTGGACCAATGGCAGAGCCGCGGCGCCAGCAACGCCTTCGAGGTCTCGCTGACGCTCGACCCCTTGCCCGAGTGGATGCCCGAGATCCGCGAGGACAGCTTTCTGCTCAATGTCACACCCGCAGTGAACCTGTTCGAGCATGTGGCCGACCCGATCAACCACGAGCACCGCGCCACCGAGTACCGGGTCACGCCCGAGGCCGTCACGCGTGAGCACTACCAGATCTATTCGGTCGACAGCGTGATCGGCTACCAGCTGGGTGCCTCGCGCGAGCGCACCTACCTGCCGTTCGGCCTGCTGCGCCACGACGGCAGTGCGGCGCTCAGCTACCGCACCACCTTGCGCTCGGCCACTGTGGGCCGGGGCAGCGATGTATTTCTGTCGGTGGCCTACCCGGCGGGGGAAATTCCGCGTCCGGAGACGCTGTCGGTTCGCATCACCTGCACCAACCGCCAACTGCCTGAGGGCCTGAAGCTCGGCGACCTGTGCCAGCCCACCAGCAGCTCGCCAGACCGCATGAGCTTTCGCAACATCCGCCCGATGACGCCGCCGCTGAATGCACCCACCGGTGAAAACCTGCTGTGGCGCCTGATTTCCCATGTTTCGCTGAACTTCCTCTCGATTGCCAATGCCGCCAATCTGCGCGCGCTGCTCGACCTCTATGTTTTCTCGGGTCGCCAGGAGCAGGGCCAGGAAATGGCGAACCGCCGGCGCATCGAGGGTATTCAGGAGGTGGTCGCCACCCCCGAGACACGGCTGGTCGGCCGCGGCAGCGTACTGCGCGGGCAGAAAGTCCGCATCAAGTGCCGGCTCGATTTTTTTGCAGGTATCGGCGACATGTACCTCTTCGGGTCCGTGCTCGACCGCTTCATTGCCGACTACGCCGGCATCAATTCGTACACCCGCGTCGAACTTGAAGACGCATTCACCGGAACGGTATTCCAATGGCCACCCCGACTGGGTCAACAAGCTTTGCTGTAGAAGAGCAGCTTCTTGCCCACGGCGAGAGGTTCTCCTACTTCCAGGCCATCCGCCTGCTGCGTCTGCTCGGCGCCGCGCACGGCATGCCGCAGGACCACCTGCGCATCCGGCCTCGGCTGAGCCTGGGCTTCCCGGAAAACGACATTGACCGCATCGAGTACCTGCCGGAAGGCAAGGGCTACCGGGTCACCGCGAATTTCTTTGGCCTCTATGGCGTGGCCTCGCCACTGCCGACCTACTACACCGAAGACCTGTTCGAGCAGGAGCGCGAGGGCCGCCACGCCACGCGTGATTTCCTCGACGTTGTCCACCACGCGATGTATCCGCTGCTGTTCGACGCATGGCGCAAGCACCGCCTGCAGGACCGCGTGGTGGAAGACGGCGATGCGGATGTACTCGATCAGCTCTACGCGTTCACCGGCCTGCACAACCGCAAGCTGCGCGAGGGCTTGCCGGAGAGCGGTGACCTGCTGCGCTACGCAGGCCTGTTTAACCAGCGGCCACGTTCGGCGTCGGGATTGCAGACGCTGCTGGCCGATGCATTTCACCCGGCCTGCGTGCGCATCGAGTCCTGCACGCTGCAGCACCTGCCGATTCCATCCGACCAGTGCCTGCGTCTGGGCATGCAGGCGCACTGTCTTGGCGAAGAAACGCACCTGGGCTCGCAGATCGACGACTACAGCAGCAGTCTCACCATCAGCCTGAGCGACTTGCCAGAAGACCTGTTTCACCAGCTGCTGCCTGGCACCGCTGGCCATGCGCGCCTGCAGTTCCTGACGCGTTTTTACCTGATTGACCCGCTCGAAGTCCGTGTGGAACTGGAGCTGCGCCACGACGATGCGCGCGCCGCCCGCACGCTGGCCGAACCCCTGGTATCCGGTGCCGATGCTGCCATGCCCAACTGGTCGCGGCTGGGGCTGGACACCTGGCTGGTTCCCGAGCAGGGCCGTGAACCCACCTCAGTCCGTTTTTCACTCTGACTCCCTACTCATTGCTGCCCATAGGAAGAAGACATCATGCTGCTGGTTGAACTCAAACCCCTGGTTGGTCGCCTCAACGCTTTTGCCAAGCAATCGCTGGAGGATGGTGTGGGCCTGTGCGTCTCGCGCAGCCACTATGAGATCACGGTCGAGCACCTGCTGGTCAAGCTGTTTGACAACCCACAGGCCGACATCGCCCTGATGCTGCGTCAGGAGGGGCTGGATGCAGCGCTGATCAAGCGCAACATCGACCGTGCGCTGGAAGACATGCGCACAGGCAACGCCGGCAAGCCCGCCTTCTCGCCGCTGCTGCTCGAACTGCTGCAGGACGCCTGGCTGATCGCCTCGGTCAATCTGGGCGAAGGCCGCATCCGCTCCGGTGCGGTACTGCTCGCCTTTCTGGCGCGCGCCACTTACTACGCGACCGGTGACTATGCGGAACCGCTGCGCGCCCTGAACCGTGAGTCGCTGCTCAAGGCTTTCGGCACCTCCTGCGCCGCATCGGTCGAAGAAACAGCCGGTGCGGGTGAGTCGGGCGCTGCGGGCGTGGCGCCCTCCGGCGGTGATGGCAGCGCGATTGCCCGCTTTTGCGAGAACTTCACCGACAAGGCCCGCGCCGGGAAGATTGACCCGGTGTTCGGCCGCGACAAGGAAATCCGCCAGATGGTCGACATCCTGGCGCGCCGCCGCAAGAACAACCCGATCTGCGTCGGCGATCCGGGTGTCGGCAAGACGGCGGTGGTCGAAGGCCTGGCGCTGAGGATTGTCGATGGCGATGTGCCCGATTCGCTCAAGGAAGTCAGCATCCTTGGGCTCGACATGGGTCTGCTGCAGGCCGGCGCCAGCGTGAAGGGTGAGTTCGAGAATCGCCTGAAAAACGTCATCGCCGAAGTCAAGGGATCGGCCAAACCCATCATCCTGTTCATCGACGAAGCGCATACCCTGATTGGGGCGGGTGGCCAGGCTGGTACCTCAGACGCTGCCAACCTGCTCAAGCCGGCGCTGGCGCGTGGCGAGCTGCGCACCATTGCCGCCACCACTTGGGCCGAGTACAAAAAATACTTCGAAAAAGACCCGGCGCTGGCCCGGCGCTTCCAGCCGGTCAAGCTCGATGAGCCTGATCTGGCCACGGCGGTCATCATCTTGCGCGGACTGAAAGAGAAATACGAAGACGTGCACCACGTCGTGATGCGCGACGACGCCAT
>CALSAU010000110.1:0-6731 GCA_943372985.1 Polaromonas sp. YR568
GGACGCGATTCTGAGAGCAGCTCAGCAGCTGGAGCTGCTGGACAAGCTCGACAAAGAAAAAAACGCAGAGAAGCAACGCTTGCAGGACATCCAGTTTGCCCGCGAGCAGCGCGGCATCGAAACCCGCCTGTCGAACGCGGTCAGTGTGCCGGCCATCGAGGTCTCGCTGCCCAAGCAGATTGGTGTGTGCTGGGATGAGCGGCTGGTGCCACACAAGCCGCAGGACACGCAGGCGCTGTTCAAGGAACTGGTGGCTGCACGGCTGGCGCAAGGTGCGCCCGGTCCTGTTTCTGCGCCGCCGGTTGCCACGCCGGTGCCCGCGCGCGCTGCGTCGGGTTCGGTGGTGCCCTTGCCATTACCCCCCGCGCCCACCCGCTGATCCCCGCGGTACTGCCGCGGGTAGGTTCAGGTCACGAGCTTGACCGCCGCCGACGCATCAAGCGCGACGATTTTTTCCAACAGGGCGGTGGCATGCGGCGCATCCTCATCGCGCTGACTCATCACGTTGTAGGCGACCTTCAGACCCTCCAGCGCGAGGGCCGGGTCCCACACCGCCAGCTGGTGTCGCTCGATGACCTGCATCAGGTCCCGCGCAAAGGCATGCAGTGCGGCGCCTGGCCGGTGGGCCAGCAGCAGCTCGCAGAGGCGGATTTTCAGGCGCAACTGATCGGGTGCCGAGGGGTCACCGGCCAGCGCGTCCTGCAGGCATTGCGCTGCACCCACCAGGTCGTCCTTGCCGGCCATTGCGCGTGCATTGCCGATGGCGGTGGTCACCGCATCGCTGCCCGAAGGCGCCGCCGCGCCGCCGGCCGCTGCGCCTGCGCCGCTGCCCAGGGTAGCCAGCCAAGCCTGCGTGGTGCCGTCGGCAAAGGGCATGCCGCTGGCAAACGACAGCTGGGCCAGTCCGGCAAGCCGGTCGAGCAGCCGTGCGGTCTCGCCGCAGACCTCTTGGCGGGCCGCCGCAAACGCTGGGCCCATGCGCCCCAGGGCGGCAGCGCACAGGCAGTTCAGGTCCAGCCAGAAAGGGAAGACCGGCAGTTGCGCCTCGGCGAACTGCACCAGATCGGCATCGGATTGCGCCAGCGTGAGCTGCGCCAGCGCGTCCACCACCTGCGAGATGGGGGCGGGCAGTCGCGTCTGTCCGTTATCAGCGGGCGGCAGGGTGTTCAGGTTGGTCCATGCGGCCAGCCGGTTGAGGCGGTAAGCCAGTGCATTGCTGCTGTCGTTGCCAAGCAGCCACTCGGCCATCTGCCCCAAGCGGTTGCAGGTCTCGTCGAGTGCTTTGTCGGCATCTTCGGGGGAGGCCAGCACAGTGGGCGCTGCTGCGATTGCAGGCGGGGCGCCTGTCGCAGCAGCAGTACCGGAGGCAGCGGCCTGGTCTGCAACCTGCGCCGCGCTGGCCTCTTCCTTCACCGGCATCGCCTTGACCAGCGTGAGCAAGGCGCGCATCGATGGCGCTTCGCTGTCCTTCTCGACCAGCACCGCGTCAATGGCCTGCAGGCTGGCCGTCAGGCGTGCCACCAGTTCGGGCGGTTGTGGCGGTAGCGATGACCAGTCCATCTCGGTGGAGCGCTGCTGCAGGCGGTCGATCAGCCACTGCAGCGCGTTGCGCCGGCCGCGGATGCGCTTGAGCGGGGGGAACATGTCGTCCCAGTGGGTCTGCAGCATGCCCTCGATGACCTGCAGGCCATCGGCCATGCCGTCGAGCTGGCGTGTCTCCAGCAGGCCGCCGGTGAGATAACAGGCGACCAGCACATCCTTGCCCTTGGTCGACAGCAACTCCGTGGCCAGCTGGGTGACCTTGGTCCAGTCCATGGTGGCGCTGTGCACCGGGCTGGACATCTTGCCGATCTCGGCCTCCATCTGCTCGAAGGCGGGCTCTTCGCGCACGTCGTTGCCGGCGGCCTGCGGTCCGGGAATGGGCGTCCTGCCCAGTTCTGCGATTGGCGGTGTGTCCATGGCCTAGCTCATGCGGGCAGTGTGCAACGGCGGGATGATGTCATTCCCACAGCGCCTCCACCTCGGTGTTCAGAAAGTAGCCCACACCGCGCTCGGTACACAGCAACGTGGGTTTTTTGGCGTCGGCTTCCAGCTTGCGCCGCAGACGCAGGATCTGCACATCAATCGCGCGGTCATAGATGTCGTCAAAGGCGCGGGTGCGCTCCAGCAGCTGCTCCCGGCTGATGATGCGGCCGGGGGTCCCGAGAAACACCACCAGCAGGTTGAACTCGGCATTGGTCAGTGAGACCGGCTGGCCCTCGGGCGAAGTCAGCCGGCGCGTGTTGAGGTTGAGCGACCACTTCGAGAAGCGGTAAGCCCGCGGGTGCTTGCCCCGCGTGACGGGTACTTGTACGGGGCTTTGCACCGGGCTTTGTGCAGCGCGCGGTACGGCGGCATCTGGGGCGGCCATGGTGGCTTGGGCACGGCGGCTCACGGCACGCACCCGGGCCAGCACCTCGCGCAGCGAGAACGGCTTGGTGATGTAGTCGTCGGCGCCCAGTTCCAGCCCCATCACGCGGTCAGCCTCTTCCTGCCTGCCCGTCAGGCAGATGATGGAAATCTGGTGCTCTGCGCGCCACTGGCGGGCGAGGTCCATACCGTCGCCATCGGGCAGCGTCAGGTCCAGCAGCACCAAGTCGTGCGCCTTGCTGGCCACTGCCTTGGCGGCCTCCACGGCTGTTCCCACGCCGGTGACGGTGAGGCCGTGGCCAGTCAGGTAGTCCGTCAGCAGCTTGCGCAGGGATTCGTCGTCATCGACGACCAGCAGGTGGGCGGGCTTGGCAGGTGTCATGAAGAGGCGGTTGAGGTGGAAGGGCTTTCGTCGGGTCTTGCGGCGTGCGAATTCAGCGAGAGTGCCATTTTGACGGCCTGATGCCAGGCCGACGCAGACAGGGGCCCGAATACAGTGATCACGCTGCCATTCTGAACGATGAATCCGGTGTCCGTGGTGCTGTTGAGAGCGTCACTGCGGCAAACCACGATCGGCAGATCCGGCTGCTGGCAGAGGGGCCCTATCTGGTCCATGGCGGTGCCCGCGGTATCGGTGTCTGGAGGATTCAACCAGACGACCAGATCGGCGCCCGCATCGGCAATGGCCGTCGCCAAGTGTTGAGCGACAGCCTCGGAAGTCGTGTCCGCATGAACTGTGAGCGCAAAAGCCACGGGTTCAAACCCCAGCGCAGCCAGCGCCTCCTCGGCCGCTTCGGTACTTTCCGGTGCTTCGTCGTCGCGGGTGAGCAGCAGTGCAACGTCGCCAGCGCCGAGCATGCCGATGGGGTGGTTGGCGTCGATGGCCTTCTCTGGCCCGGGTGTGCTCTGGCTGGGCGCCGCGAGAGCCGCAGGGGTCAGCAGCAGCATCAGACGAAAGCAGGTGGGCTCGCCCGCGCCGCTCCAGACCGCGACACCGCCGGTGTGATCGGCCGCCACACCCGCCACGATGGCGAGACCCAGTCCGGTGCCCTTACCACCTTGGCCTGTACCGCTGCGGGAGGTGAAAAACGGGTCGAACAGCCGGTGCATATTGCCCGATGGAATGCCCAGGCCATCGTCAGAGACATCGATCAGGCCCCAAGCCCCGGCGGGTTGTTCTCCGGCCAGCGTGTCGGGTGCGCGCTGACGGCTCCCTTCCTGGTCATGGTCACCTGGCGCGAGCGTGATGTCGATCCGCTGCCGTGCTGCCTGCGATGCGTTGCGCAGCAGGTTGAGCACGGCGCGGGTGATCTGGCTGCGATGGGCCTGCGTGCAAAGCGGTGAGGACGGCACGCGCACCGTGAGTTGCACGCCCGGTGGCAACTGGGGCCTCGCCAGTGCCACGGCGTCCGTCACCACATCGCGCAGGTCCAGCCACTCGCGGTGCCGCCCGCCTTGCCGTCCGAGCAGCAGAATCTGCTCGGTGAGATCGCGGCCACGGCTTACTGCTGCCGACACCTCACCCAGCGCCGCGCGCACCGGCAGGCCGGATTGCTCGCGCTCTGTTGCCAGCTCGGCGTAACCGCCGACCGCTGCAAGAATGTTGTTGAAGTCATGGGCAATGCCGCCACTGAGAAAACCCATGGCTTCAAAGCGGCGTGCCCTCTCCAGCCGCAGATTCAGCTGCTGGCGCTCGTTCAGTGCAACCGCCACAAAAAACGTCAGCACCGCGAGGCCAGCCAGATCGACCTGCAGCTCCCAGGCCCGGTTCTCGCCAAACGGCAGGCTGTAGGGCCCCAGCCCGGCCAGCGTGAGCCCAATGCCCAGCGCAGCGGCGGTGAGCACCCCCGTCGATGCGGCGCGCAGTCCACCGCGAATCGCGGCCCCGACCAGCACCAGTGCCAATGCTGCGCGCAGCAACTCCGCAGGAAAGGGGTGAAGCACCGCCGACAGCGCCAGCAGCAGCATCACCACCAGCGCTGCGGTGGTCGCCGGTGTCCAGCGTACTTCGCCTGTGGGTGCTGCCACGGGTCGTTGCGCCGGGAACCAGGCCAGCAGCGCGGGCAGCAGCACCAGAATAGCCAGACCGTTGCCGACCATCATGACCTTCCACTCGTCCAGCCAGAGCGTGCCCTTGGTCACCGCGCCGATGGAAGCCCCAAGGCATGCAACAACAGCGGTCGCCAGCAGGGGTAAAAACAAGAGGTACTGGGTCAGCTGGCGGGTGGTGTGGATGGCGGCCTCACGGCCCACAAAGCGGCGCCCCAGCAGTGTGTAGAGCATCACCTCAAACACGTTGAGCAAAGCAAAAGCGGTATCGGCGCCGAGTGAAAGGCCGTCGCGGTCGCCCACAAACAGCATCGCGGCGAACACCGCCAGCAGGTGAATGGGCCATTGCCGCCAGGGCAGGTTCCACAGCAATGCCACGGCAACCGCCGGGGCGGGCCAGATGAGGGCGGCGAGCGTCTGCGCGTTGGAGGTGTAGGCTGCAGGTGTGGAGAGCGCGGCGTACACAGTGCCCAGCAGTGCGGCCTGCGTCGCCAAACGGACGGATGCGGGGATCACGGAATCCGCACGCGGCGCAAAACCCATAGGCCCTAGAGCAGTCCCTGCGTCCGCGCGAGGTGGCTTGCCTGAGAGCGGCTCTTGACGTTGAGCCTGCGGAACAGGCGCCACAAATGGACCTTGACGGTGTGCTCGCTGATCTGCAGTTCCTCGGCGATGTCGCGGTTGCTCATGCCGCGGTCCAGCATGCCCAGCAACTGTTTCTGGCGGCGCGACAGCTTTTCTGTGGGTGCGAGCGACATCGGCTCCAGGTCGTCGCTGAGGAACACCCGCAGCACATTGGATATTTCGGTGGCTCCAGCCGACTTCTGGATGTAGGCATCGGCACCGGCTTCGATGGCGAGCTCTTCGTAGTCCTGGGCCGAGGCGCCGGAGAGCACCACCAGCGGTACGTCGGGAAACTGCTGCTTGAGTTCGCGCACGCCAGACACCCCGTTGGTATCGGGCAATTTGAGGTCAAGGCAGATCAGCTCGGGCGTGCCGTGTTCCTGTACGGCCGCGGGAATACCGGCCATGCGGTCGATTTCAGCGACCGTGGCCTTGCTGCTCAGCCGGTGGATCAGAAGTACCACCGCCTCACGCATCAGTGGGTGGTCATCGATGACGAATATGCTCATTGAATCGGGCCTGTTGTAATTCGAAGAAGTGGCTCAGAGCGTGAATGTGCGCCAGCACGCATGAGAACTTTAGTACAAAAAGTCACGCCGCGCGCACTATTTTCGAGTGCTTCGTGCACGGCTGTTGTGCGCTGGGCAGGGGTAGTCTGTGCAGACTGCAGCAACCCTGCCGAGCATGCGGTCAGGAGTCAGAAAAGTGTTGCAGCGCCGCAATCACCTCGGCTTCAGCGACGCCATCTCCCAGTGTGACCTGATCCCCCAGCGAGGGCTGCGCACCTGCACCGGCTTTTTGCAGCCCGGCGATGGTCTGTGCCGCTTCGCGCGGCGAGCCGAAGCCCCGGCTCTGCAGTAGTACTTTGGCGTCGGCTGACAGCAGCTTGAAGTAAAACTGGCCATCCTTCTCGCGGTACTGCTTGAAGGCTGGCGTGGCGGCCTTGGTTGCCTTGGTCTTGCCGGTGGTCGCGGCCGCACCGAGATTTCGCAGCCCGACGGCCTGGCGCAGTTCGGCCATGAAGGGCGTGGCCAGCTCGCGTGCCTTACGGGCGCCCGCCAGCAGCACGCGCTCCATCTCTTGCGGGTTGGCCATCAGGGCGTGGTAGCGCTCACGCATCGGTGCGACTTCCTGGTCGATGCGCTCGAACAGCAGTTGCTTGGCGTCACCCCACGAAATGCCTTCGGCGTAGGCTTTGCGCAAGGCATCTGTTTCGGCCGTGCTGGCAAAGGCCTGATAAATCTGGAACAGAGCGGAGCCTTCGATCTCTTTGGGCTCGCCCGGTGCACGGGAGTCGGTCAGGATGCTGCCGATCAGCTTGCGCAATTGCTCTTTGGGCGCAAAAAGCGGAATGGTGTTGTCGTAGCTCTTGCTCATCTTGCGGCCGTCGAGGCCGGGCAGCAGGGCCACGGATTCTTCAATCACCGCCTCCGGCAGCACCAGTCGCTCGCCATACAGGTGGTTGAAGCGCTGCGCCATGTCGCGTGCCATCTCGATGTGCTGGATCTGATCTCGGCCCACGGGCACCTTGTGCGTCTTGAACATCAGGATGTCCGCGCCCATCAGTACCGGGTACATGAAAAGCCCGGCAGTGACGTCGGCGTCGGGGTCGTTGCCGGCAGCCTCGTTCTTGTCGACCGATGCCTTGT
>CALSAU010000111.1:0-6720 GCA_943372985.1 Polaromonas sp. YR568
GGCGCTATTTTCACTTGTGTCGATTTCATAGCCCTGACTACATCGTCTCGGCAAACAGCTCACGACCGATCAGCATGCGGCGGATTTCGCTGGTGCCGGCGCCAATTTCATACAGCTTGGCATCGCGCCACAGGCGGCCCAGCGGGTACTCATTGATGTAGCCGTTGCCGCCGAAGATCTGCACGCCCTCGCCGGCCATCCAGGTGGCTTTTTCGGCGCACCAGAGGATCACGCTGGCGCAGTCCTTGCGGACCTGGCGCACGTGGTCGGTGCCCAGCAGGTCGAGGTTTTTGCCCACCGTGTAGCAGAAGGCGCGGCCGGCCTGCAGCACGGTGTACATGTCGGCCACCTTGCCCTGGATCAGCTGGAACTCGCCAATACTCTGACCGAACTGCTTGCGGTCGTGGATGTAGGGCACCACGTTGTCCATCACCGACTGCATGATGCCAATCGGCCCGGCGGCCAGCACCGCACGCTCGTAGTCGAGGCCGCTCATCAGCACCTTGGCGCCACCGTTGAGCCCACCCAGAATGTTCTGCGCGGGCACCTCGACGTTGTTAAACACCAGCTCGCCGGTGTGGCTGCCGCGCATACCCAGCTTGTCGAGCTTCTGCGCGACTGAAAAGCCCTTCATGCCTTTTTCGATCAGGAAGGCCGTCACACCACGCGCACCAAGTTCGGGTTCGGTCTTGGCATAGACCACCAGTGTGTCGGCGTCAGGCCCGTTGGTGATCCACATCTTGCTGCCGTTGAGCAGGTAGTAGCCGCCCTTGTCTTCTGCTTTCAGCTTCATGCTGATGACATCGCTGCCCGCACCCGGCTCGCTCATGGCCAGGGCACCCACGTGTTCGCCGGTGATCAGCTTGGGCAGGTACCTGGCGCGCTGGGCCTCGGTGCCGTTGCGCTTGATCTGGTTCACGCACAGGTTGCTGTGCGCGCCGTAGCTCAGGCCCACGCTGGCTGAGGCGCGGCTGATCTCTTCCATCGCGATCATGTGCGCGAGGTAGCCCATGCCGGCGCCGCCGTATTCCTCGCTCACGGTGATGCCGAGCACGCCGAGGCTGCCCATCTTCTGCCACAGGTCCATCGGGAACTGGTCGCTGCGGTCGATCTCGGCGGCGCGCGGCGCGATCTCGGCCTGGGCGAAGTCGCGCACCGCATCGCGCAGCGCGTCGATGTCTTCACCGAGCTGGAAGTTGAGGCCTGGCAGGTTGGTCATAAGAGGTCCTTGTCTGTCTCAGTAGGTTTTGGGTACGGGCACCAGGGTCTGCTGCATCAGCGCGCAGGCGCTTTCCTTGCCGTCGGCGCTGACGTGGCGCACATCGGCGGTGGTCACGATGATGCGCTTGCCGGCCTTGGCCACGCGGCCGATGGCACGCAGCTCGCCACCCTGGAAGGCCGCCATGAAGTTGATCTTGTATTCAACGGTGGTGACTTCCGAATCAGCCGGCACCACCGTGAGAGCCGCATAGCCACCGGCAATGTCGGCCAGCGCACCCATGGCACCGCCGTGGAAGCCGCCCTGTTGCTGCGTCACGCGCTCCGAGTACGGCAAAGCAATCTCGCACAGGCCGGGCTCGACGCGCAGCAGCCGGGCGCCGAGGTGCTGCATCAGGCCCTGGCGCACAAAGCTGGCTTCAATGCGTTGATACAGCTCGGTAGCGGTGGAGTCAGCAGGAGAGGAAGTGTCCATGTCGGGCTTCTCGGGTCGTGCACAAAACGATGGGGAAGAGCTATGGGGGAGAGAGTGGCTTGGCAGTCTGGCGCAACCCATTCCACGAATTGACGTTTACGTAAACGTCAATTACGGATTATGGCCTACTTTGCCTTTTCCGTCCGAGCCAGCAGGGCCCTGGCTTCTTTCTCGTGGGTGCGGATTTCATCGAGGTTGGCCTGCAGGTCCAGCATCTGCGCTTCGAGCTTCTTGCGGTGGTCGGTCAGGATGGCGAGAAACTTCTTGAGCTGCGGCGCGGTGTCGCGCGGGCTGTCGTAGGAGTCGATGATTTCCTTGGCCTCGACCAGTGACAGCCCCAGCCGCTTGGCGCGCAGCGTGAGCTTGAGCCGGGTGCGGTCGCGCGCGGTGTACACGCGGTTGCGGCCGCCCGGGCCTTCGCGCTTGGGCTGCAGCAGGCCCATGTCTTCATAGAACCGCATGGCGCGCGTGGTCAGGTCAAACTCTTTTGCCAGATCGCTGATGGTGTAGGTGGTGGCCATGGTGGAGGTCAGGAACAGGGAAATGGGCAGGAAAACAGGAGTGACGAGGTGGCGACAGCAGCGCGTGCACGCCGTCCCTACAATCGGTCAACATGACGTTTACGTAAACGTCAAATATACCGTGAATATGCCATGAACCTGCTTGAGCAACAACTCCACTACCCGCTGGGCGATGTGCTGCCCGAACCCGGTGCCTCCATCGAAGTCGCCCCCGGCGTGAAGTGGCTCCGCATGGCGCTGCCATTTGCGCTGGACCACATCAACCTCTGGCTGCTGCGCGACGAAATGCCCAGCCAGACCACCCCGGGCGAGATGCTGCAGGGCTGGACGGTGGTGGACTGCTGCATCACCCGCGATGAGGCCAAGGCGCAGTGGGAGCGGGTGTTTGCCCGCGAGCTGGAAGGCCTGCCCATCCTGCGCGTGGTGGTGACCCACATGCACCCGGACCACATCGGTCTGGCGCACTGGCTGTGCGAGCGCTGGACCACCGTCACCCATGTGTGCCGGCTCTGGGCCAGTGCGACCGATTACCTGTCGGCCCGGCTCGGCTCGCAGAGCACCACCGGTTTTGGCGGTGATGCGGCGGCGCGGTTTTTTGCGATGCATGGCCTGACCGACCCGGACTCGGTGGAGAAAATCCGCGCGCGCACCGGCTACTACGCCGGCATGGTGCCCGCCGTGCCCGCCAGCTACTGCCGCATCATGGATGGCTCGGTCATCACCATCGGCGGGCGGGCCTGGCGCTGCATCAGCGGCCACGGCCATGCGCCGGAACACATCGCGCTGCATTCGGAAGACGCCGGCGTGCTGATCAGCGGCGACATGGTGCTGCCGCGCATCTCCACCAACGTGAGCGTGTACGAGCAGGAGCCGGAGGCCAATTCGCTGGCGCTGTTCCTCGCCTCCATCGACAAGTTTCTGCCGCTGCCTGAAAGCACACTGGTGCTGCCCTCGCATGGCAAGCCGTTCACCGGGCTGCACACCCGCATCCGGCAGCTGCACGACCACCACCGCGACCGGCTGGCCGAGGTCATACAGGCTTGCGCTGCGCAGCCCTGCAGCGCGGCCGACATTCTGCCGGTGATGTTCCGGCGCAAGCTGGATTTGCACCAGACCACGTTTGCAATGGGTGAGGCGATTGCCCACCTGCACCTGCTGTGGTTCGACGGCCAGCTGCAGCGGCGCGTGGGTGCGGACGGCATTTACCGGTTCAGTCCGAGCGGCGGCTGATCACCACGCGGAAGGTCAGCGGGCCGGTCAGCGGGCCGGCTAAGGGGACACCAGAGCGCTTGTCACTCGCTCAGTGGCGCCGGCTGGGTGCGCTCCGGGTCATCGTCGTCGAGCGTGATGATTTTCTGCGTGTCTTCTGCAGACCCGGCTGCCACGCTGTCGGGCAGGGCCATGAAGAAACTGGTGCCCGCCTGCGCCGACGTTTCAGCCCACACGCGACCACTGTGGCGCTCGGCCACCCGCTTGACGATGGCCAACCCCAGGCCGTTGCCGGGAAACTCGGCTGAGGAATGCAGGCGCTGGAAGGGCTGGAACAGGCGGTCGGCGTAAGCGGCATCGAAGCCGGCCCCGTTGTCCGACACGCAAAGCACCGTCTCGCCCGGCGTCTGGCCGGGCTGCACGCCCACCTTGATCCACGCTTCGTCGCGGCGGGCGGTGAACTTCCACGCATTGCGCAGCAGGCAGGTCAGTGCCAGCGAGATCAGGCGCTTGTCGCCATGCACTTGCAGCGCGGTGTCGATCTCGAAGGTGACGCTGCGCGCCGGGTCCTGCTTGCGGAAATCGTTGGCCATGCTGTTGCACAGCGGCCCCAGTTCCAGCATTTCGGGGTGCATGCTCTGCTGCGGAATCTGGATGAAGATGCGCAGGTCTTCCACCATCACGGCCACCTGGCGCGTGCTGGCCTGGATACGGCCGACATAACGGCGGCCTTGTGCATCGAGTACGGGCGCGTATTTTTCAGCCAGCGTGGCGGCAAAACCGTTGGCCACATGCAAGGAGCCGAGCAGGTCGTTGGAGACGGCGTCGGTGAACGCGGCCAGATCGCGCATGGCGCTTTTGAGCTGCTCGTCGCGCTCGGCAAGCGCCTGCTCCAGGTAGTCGTTGGTGCGCCGCAGCGACACCTCAGCCAGGTGGCGCTCTGACACATCGGCCAGGCTCACCAGAATCGCCTGATGGCCGTTCCAGTCGATGCGGCCCCAGGCCAGCTCGGCCAGCACCACCTCGCCATTGGCCTTGCGCTGCTTGCACAGACGCAGGTGCGGCGGCACATCGCCACCGGGCTGCCCAAGGTGCAGCGACTGGTAAACCGCGGCCCCCTCGCCATCGGGGAACAGCGCGCCCATGTCGAGCGTGATGAACCGGCGGCGCGGGATATCATAGAAATCAATCGCCGCCTGGTTTGCTGCCAGCACAGCGCGGGATTCGGCGTCGAAAATCCACATCGGGTTGGGATTGGCGTCGAACAGCAGGTCGTTGAAGCGCTCGCTGCTCTTGAGCATCAGCAGCAGGGTCTGGGTCGACGCCACATCACGCAGGGTCACGCTGTAACCGCCATGGTGACGCTTGACGGTGTACTGCACCCAGCTGTCGGCCAGTGCGTCATTGGCCACGAAGGAATGGCGCGGGGATTTTTCCAGCGCCTTGTTGGTGGCGAACTGAAACTGGTCGGCAATGGTTTCCGGAACAATCTGCCAGAAGTCGCGCCCGACCACATCGGACACCGGGCAGTGCAGTAGCCGCATGGCCATGGCATTGGCCTCGGTGACCCGGCCTTCGGCGTCAAGCTGCACCTCGCCATCACGGTCCGACGCCATGGGCCACCAGCGGTGGCCGCCTTCTGTTGACTCCCGGCTCAGGCCTTGCAGGTCGCCGCTGTGCAGTTCACCACCCAGAGCCAGCGGCGAGCGCTTGCGCTGAAGCTCAGTCCATAACTTTCTGGCGAACTTGTTCATGGGCAAACCGGAGGGCGGCGCGGTGCGATCAGGGCCTCAGCGCCACGTCAGCGCCACTTCACCTTGGCATTCACCAAAGCGGTAACGTAGCCGTGCAGCCAGTCGAAGTTGACCGGCTTGGGCACATGCTGCGCATGGGGCGGCAGGCCGCCGCGCTCTTCAATCGCCTCAATCGCCAGCCCGCTGACCACCATGATCTGCATGTCGGCCAGCTGCTGGTTGCGCTTGAGCGCCTTGAGCATCTCGATGCCGTCCAGCCCAGGCATGGAGAGGTCGGTCACCAGCAGGTCGGGCCGCAGCGTGGCGATGTCCATCAGCGCGTCCATGGCCGACGGCATCCAGGTGCAGTCGAGCGGCAGGTCCCACGAGTCGAACTGCAGGCGGTAGAGCTCGATGGCGTCGTCGTCGTCTTCCACAATCAGCACGCGCAGGCGGTGCTTGGGGTCCAGCTCGCTGCGGGCGGGCTGCGGGCCGTTCTTGCCCAGGTAGGCATTGATCGATTTCAGCGAAATGCGGCGGTGGCCGCCCAGCGTCTTCCACGCCTCGATTTCGCCCTTCTCCACCAGCGTCTGCACGGTCGCGACCGACAGTCCCATCAGCTTGGCGGCGTAGGTGGTACCGCAGTAGTCGGTGCCCGAAAAGTCGTCTGGGGGTGCAGACGCGTCGGGGGATTTGGTGTCAATGGCCATGAAGCAACTCCCAAGCAATCGGTTTTTCCAGTTTCATCATTTTTCTCAATATAGCCCTGCCCACTGCGGGCGTAAAGCGGGCAGATGCCGATGCCGCCCCAGCTCGCAAACGCTGCAGGCAGATGGGGGCCACAGCGGGTGGGTGCGTCATGCGACGGCCGCCAGCGCGGTATTGGGCAGGGTGAAGTAAAAGCAGGCGCCCTCGCCGGGTTTGGATTCGGCCCACACAGCGCCCCCATGGCGCTCGATCACGCGGCTCACTGTGGCCAGACCGATGCCGGTGCCCGGGAACTCGGTGGCGGCGTGCAGGCGCTGGAAGGGCTTGAACAGCTTGTTCACATAGGTCTGGTCAAAACCGGCGCCGTTGTCGCGCACAAAAAACACCTGCTGCCCCGCTGCGTCACGCATCTGCCCGAAATGGATGTGCGCCTCGTCCATTTGCGAGGTGAACTTCCAGGCATTGCCCAGCAGGTTTTCCAGCACCACGCGGATGAGGCGGATGTCACCAAAGGCCTCCAGCCCGTCTTCAATGTGCTCCACCACCCGACGCTCAGGCTGATGGATGCGGCGGCCTTCGATGAGGTGGTGTGCCAGCACGGTCATGTTCACCATTTCGGGACGCAGGTCGATGCGGTTCACCTGCGCCAGCGCCAGCAGGTCGTCGATCAGCTGGCCCATCTGCGCGGCACCGCTCTGGATGCGGTCGAGGTAATGGCGCACCTTGGGGTTGTCCAGGCCTTCGACCTGCTTACCCAGCAGGCGGCTGAAGCCGTCGATGGTGTTGAGCGGCGAGCGCAGATCGTGCGAGACCGAATAGGAGAACGCCTCCAGCTCCTGGTTGGACACACGCAGCG
>CALSAU010000112.1:0-6665 GCA_943372985.1 Polaromonas sp. YR568
CTGGAGGAAGCTGCGCGCTGCCTGCGCTTGCAGCCGGCCGTATGGTTGTTGCTGACGCTGGTGGCATGGGCTGCGCAGGGCGTGGCCCTGTGGATGATCTGCCGCGCGCTGGAAGTGGATCTGTCTCTGGCAACCGCCATTGGCTTCTATGCGGTGGCCATGGTGGCCGGGGCGCTGTCGGCTCTGCCGGCCGGATTGGGCGGCATGGAAGCGGTGCTGGTGGGGCTGTTGGTCGCGCACAGTGCCTCGCCGGGCAATGCGCTCACTGTGACGGTGGTGGTGCGCCTGCTCACGCTCTGGCTGGCGGTGGGGCTGGGCCTCGCGGCCTTGCTTTATAGTGCGGCCATCCGTCGGGACATCAGCTTTCGTTGATGCTGCCGCGCTCACGCGTCTGACGCTGTTTTCATGTCCCAGAATCCCTCCTTTGCACCTGTTCCCCCTTCACTGATTCGCTGGCTGCTGGGTGTCGGCGTGTTTTCGCTGTTGCTGCGTACGTGGATTGCGCTGACCTTTCCCGTCACCGGCGATGAGGCCTTCTTCTACTGGTGGGGGGTATACCCCGCCTGGGGCTACTCCGACCACCCGCCCATGGTGGGTTGGCTGATCGCGCTGATGCGTGCCACGCTGGGCGACAGCCTGGGCGCCATCCGCTTGCCGATTGTGCTGCTGCCGCTGGCGCTGGGTGCGGCGCTGTGGTGGGCGCTGAATCCGCTGGACAAGGTGCGGGCGGCATGGGCGGTGCTGTTCTTCTGGCTGGCGCCGCTGAACTGGCTCAACACGCTGATCACCACCGACACCCCGCTGATCTTCTGGTCGGCGCTGTCGGTGGCGGCGCTGTTCCGCGCCGAGCGGCGCGAGCGGCTCGATGGCGCCGCCTATAGCCTCTATGCGCTGTCAGGCGTCTTCATCGGCTGCGCGTTTTTGTCCAAGTACTTTTCGGTGGTGCTGGGGCTGGCTTACCTGGTGTACTTTGCGCTGTACCGGCGCGAACGCGTGGCCGGTCTGGCCGTGCTGGTGGGGTGCGCCTTGCCCGGGCCGGCGATCAACATTGCCTACAACATGTCCCACGGCTGGTCGAACATCATGTTCAACGTGTACAACCGCAATGAAGACGCGGTGTTCGCGTGGCGCAAGCCGCTGACTTACCTCGGCATGATGGTGTATCTCACCACACCAGTGGCGGTGTGGATGGTGCTACGGCACCGCGCAGCCATGATGGACGCGGGGCGGCGCTATCGCCTGCTGGCCTGTCTGGTGCTGGTGCCGCTGGTATTTTTTGCGCTGCTCTCGGGCAAGAAGGTGATTGGCCTGCACTGGGTGCTGTCGTTCTACCCGTTCGGTTTTGCCTTTCTGGCATTTGCCTTGCCCGCCGATCAGCTCAAGCGCTGTGCACGCGGGCTGGCTGTGTTTGCCGGCCTGCATGTGCTGGTGGTGGCCGCGCTTTACAGCACCACGCTGGAGACCTGGCGGACCACGCCCGTGCTGTCGAAGTACTACCCGCAGGTGGTGCGCAGCTACCGCACCGCAGAGATGCTGAAAAAGTTCGAGGTACCCGGCGTGGTGCTGATGGGTGAGGCCTATACGCCCGCGTCGATTTTCGGATTTGAACGGCGCGAATACATGCCGGTGTTTGGCGTGGGAAAGTTCCATGCGCGGCAGGATGACCAGCTTGTGGACTTCTCGGTCT
The DNA here is from genome assembly GCA_943372985.1 of Polaromonas sp. YR568. Lineage (GTDB taxonomy): Bacteria > Pseudomonadota > Gammaproteobacteria > Burkholderiales > Burkholderiaceae_C > Polaromonas. The sequence continues at coordinate 1,688 of CALSAU010000112.1, forward strand.
ATCAGGGCAAGACCATCCGCATCATTCTGGCCGACCCGCCGCAACTGGATGCCTACAAGCCTTACTTTGAATCGGCGCAGGCACTGAGTTTTGAAGAAAGCGGCGTGCGCTTTTACGCGCTTGAAGGCACAGGCTTCAACTACAACGCCTATCGCGAAGGCGTGCTGGGCCAGATCTACAAGCGCTACTACAACATCCCGCCGTGGCTGCCGATGACGGGCTGCCCGTTCTGCGAGCGTTACTGCGGGCAGGTGCGATGCCCCCAGTAAGTGATCAGGCCGGTCAGACGAATGAGGCGCAGCCGATCGTGGTGGCCGCCTTTGACTTCGACGGCACCATCACCTGGCGGGACACCTTCGTCCCCTTCCTCATCCGCGGACTGGGCTGGCCCCGGTTTCTGTGGGCCTTGCTGAAGTGCTCACCCTGGCTCGTGGGCTACGCCCTTCGGCTGGTTCGTAATGACGTGGCCAAGGGGCGCCTGATGCAGGTGACGCTGACAGGCCGCACGTCAGCCGAGATGGAAGAGTGGACGCGCCGTTGGCTGGTGCAGGACTTTCCGGATCAGGTCCGGCCCTGGGCGGCGGAGCGCATGGCCTGGCACCACAGCCAGGGCCACCACTGCGTGATGGTGAGTGCTTCACCCGATCTGTATCTGCCTGCAGTGGCCGAGCAGTTGGGGTTCGAAGCGCTGATCTGCACAGAGATGGAATGGCAGGGAGACCGTCTCACCGGCCGCATGAGCAAATCCAACTGTTATGGTCAGCAGAAGATGCTGCGCCTCAACGCTTGGCTGGTCGAGCGTTTTGGCGCCGCTGCGAGGGAGCGAGTCACACTCTATGCCTACGGTGATACCCGTGGCGACCATCCCATGCTGCACATGGCCAGCCATGCGTGGTACCGCGGAGAGCCGTGGGAGCCGCGGCCCTGAGCGGCATGGCAGTGCCGGGCCTTCAGTCTTCCAGCTCGGCCTTGGCCATCTCCACGTCCAGCCGTTCGGCAGCGTCCATGGCCTTGCTGGCGGCGGCCTGCTCGTAGAGCTTGGTGGCCTCTTTCATTTTCTTGTCGCCTTCGAGCATCACCAGCCCGTTGGCGTATTCGATCATGCCAATCGCTGAACCCGGGTTCAGCTTGAGAGCATCTTTGTAGAGCGCCAGTCCGGTGTCTTTCTTGGCGCCGTAGGTCATGCCGCCAATGAGTGCGCCGACCTTGTCAATCACTTCGGCATGGAAAGCCGCGAGCGCGATGTGTGCATCGGCATGCTTGGGTGACAGCTGGATGGCTTTTTCCAGTGCCATCTTGACCTTGCTGCCCAGCCCCTGCGCCAGCGCCTTGGCCACGCTGATGCCCTGGCTGTAGCGGCCTAGGGCATAGGCCTGCCAGTACCAGGCGTTGGCGTTCTTGGGGTCCACGGCCTGCTGGGCCTCGGCGCGGGCGGCGACTTCCATGAACAGGTCGAGCTTGGTTTTTTCCTTGGTTTCGAGGTAGGTGGCGTAGAGACTGGTGGCCTTGTTGGCCACGGTGATGCCGTCGCCACCGGCCTTGATGCCGGCTTCGGCTGCCTTCTGGAATTCGCCGTTGTGAAACAGCACCCAGGCCTGCAGGACGGCGGCGTCCTTGGGCAGGGGCTCGCAATCGCCCTGGTGCAGGCGGGCCCAGTTTTTCTTCAGGCTGGTGGTGTCGAAGGTGTAGTCCCCGCTGTGCGGGAAAGGGGTCCACTTGGCCATGCGTTGTCTCCGTCGTTTGTTGTTGTGTTGGTGGGGTGAATCTTATCGGTTGACCAAAGGTCTTGACAGGGTCGTGAGGGAGCCTTGGAAGGTGAAAAAGTCCCGATCTCGGTGTGACGTCTGCGTGGTCTCTGTGTTCATGCCGGGTCGCGGTCAGCCGAGCCGTAGGCGCTCACCAGTGCTTGCAGGTGGCTGCGCTGGCTGGGCTCCAGATAGGGAATCAGCAGGTTCAGCACATGGTGGGCACCCCGCAGCAAGGCCGCCTGGGCATTGGCTGGCTCCAGGGCGTTTCGCGGGTCACGGACATATTCGAAGCTCAGCCAGTAAGTGAGCACCACCACCATGCTGGTGGCTGTGGCCTCGACTTCGCGGGAGTCGATCTGCAGGCTGCCGGCGCGGCTCATGCCGTCGAGCAGCGACTTGACCGAGCGTGTCTTGTTCTTCAGCACCCACTGGAAATGGGTTTCCAGTCGGCGGTTTTTGCTCAGCAGGTCATTGAGGTCACGGTACAGAAAGCGGTACTGCCAGATCAGTTCGAACAGGGTGTGCATGAAAAACCAGGCGTCCTCCACATCGCGCACGCCGTCGCTGGCATGGAGCAGTTCGCCGAGCGACGCCTCGTAGCGGTCGAACAGCGAATTGATCAGCTCGTCTTTGGCCGGGTAGTGGTAGTAGAGGTTACCGGGGCTGATGCCCAGCTCGGCTGAAATCAGCGTGGTCGAGACGTTGGGTTCACCAAAGCGGTTGAACAGGTCCAGCGTGACCTCGAGAATCCGCTCCGCCGTGCGACGCGGCGCTTTTTTCGCCATGGTTGTCTTGCCTTGTGTGATGAAGCGAAACAGGCATTTGCCCCTTTGGACACTCTACCCCACAGGGCGCAGGCCGCGTATCAGGGATGTCCAGCACGGCCCTCGTTGCAGTCCCTCACAACTGCCAACCCTGCAACAGACGAAAAAAAGGGCAAATCGAATTGCCCTTTTTCAGTCATGGCCGTGGCCAGGAGATCGGTGAGGAGGCTCAGGCCGATTTGCGCGCTGCAGGGCGCTTGGCTGCTGCCTTCTTGGCCGCTGGCCGGGCGGCTGCCTTGGCAGCACCGGCGGAGCGCTGCTTGCTCAGCGCATCGACACGTGCCGAAAGTGCGGCCATGTCCTTGGCAGAAGGTACGCCCAGCTTGTTCAGCGCCTTGGACACGCGGTCTTCAAAAATCGTTTCCAGCTTGTCCCACTGGTGGCCAGCCTTGGACTGGATGTCGGTGGCCATGTTGGCCATCTTGCTGGTGGCTTCAGAGATCTTCTCTTCGGCGGCCGCCTGTGTCTTGCGCTGGATCGACAGGCCTTCCTTCACCAGGGTTTCAAAGACTTTGCCGCCTTCTTCCTGCGCCTTCGAGAAAGCGCCGAGGCCCGCGAGCCAGATCTGTTGGGCCGAGTCCTTGACGGCACCGGAAAGATGGGGGGCCGATTTCTTCTCAGCGCTCATTTTCTGCAGTTTCTTGACCATGGTGTGCTCCTGACGGGCGAAGTGAATGACGGACGCAGAACCGGTGGCGAATGCCCGAGTGGTACTGCACAGGTTTGAAATATAAGCCCATCGCAAGGTGGCGTGTAGGTGCCAGCTTCTAGAAGCCTAGGGAGCCGGCTCTACGGAAAAGCGCATGCGCTGTGGGTTTGCACGGGTTTGTGCTGAATGGGCAGGGCAGGGGTTTGGGCAAGAATCCATTTTTGCCTGACTGTTCAGCGGAGACACACACAATGACAATGACCTATTTCGTCACGGGAGCTACCGGTTTCATCGGCAAGCGACTCGTCAAGAAACTGCTGCAGCGCAAGGGGAGCACGGTGTACTACCTGCTTCGCGCCGAAAGTGCTGGCAAGGCGGCAGCGCTGCGGGAGTACTGGGGCGTCAGCGCCAGCCGCTCAGTGGCCATTCACGGCGACCTGACGGGCAAGAAACTGGGCGTGAGCAGCGAGGACATCAAGAGGCTCAAAGGCCAAGTCAGCCATTTCTACCACCTGGCGGCGGTGTACGACCTGGGTGCCGACGAAGAAAGCCAGATTGCCGTCAACATCGACGGTACGCGCAACACCGTGGAGTTTGCCAAGGCGATTGATGCCGGGCACTTCCACCATGTGAGCTCGATTGCAGCCGCTGGCCTTTATGAGGGGGTGTTCCGCGAAGACATGTTCGAGGAAGCCGAGAACTACGACCACCCTTACTTCAGGACCAAGCACGAGAGCGAGAAAATCGTTCGCAAGGAATGCAAGGTGCCGTGGACGGTGTTCCGCCCCGCGATGGTGGTCGGCGACAGCCAGACCGGAGAGATGGACAAGATCGACGGGCCGTACTATTTCTTCAAGCTGATCCAGCGCATGCGCCAGCTGCTGCCGCCCTGGATGCCGGCGGTGGGGCTGGAGGGCGGCCGCGTCAACATCGTGCCGGTTGATTTTGTAGTTGACGCGCTGGACCACTTGAGCCATCAGACTGCCATCACCAAAAAGTGCTTCCATCTGGTTGACCCGGTGGGCTACCGTGTCGGCGATGTACTGGATATCTTCAGTCGCGCGGCCCATGCGCCCAAGATGAACCTGTTCATCAATGCGGCGCTGCTCGGCTTTATCCCGCGTGGTGTCAAGAAGAGCCTGATGGCGCTGGCGCCGGTGCGCCGCATCCGCAACGCGGTGATGGCCGACCTCGGGCTGCCCGAGGACATGCTGACTTTCGTCAACTACCCCACGCGCTTTGACTGCCGCGACACCGTGGCCGCGCTCAAAGGCTCGGGTATTGAGTGCCCCAATCTGAAAGATTACGCGTGGCGCTTGTGGGATTACTGGGAGCGTCACCTCGACCCTGACCTGCACATCGACCGCACGCTCAAGGGCACAGTCAACGGCAAGGTAGTGCTGGTCACCGGCGGCTCCTCGGGCATTGGCCTGGCTGCTGCCCACAAGTTTGCCGAGGTAGGCGCCATCACCATCATCTGCGGCCGTGATCAGGACAAACTCGACGAAGCCTGCAAGGAAGCCAAAGCCAAGGGCTACCACTTCGTGGCCTATCCGGCCGACATCGCCGACATGGCCGACTGCGATCGCTTCATCCAGGTGTTGATCGAGAACCACGGTGGCGTGGACTTCCTCATCAACAACGCAGGCCGTTCCATCCGCCGCGCCATTGAAAACAGCTACGACCGCTTCCACGACTTCGAGCGCACCATGCAGCTGAACTACTTTGGCTGCCTGCGCATCACCATGGGCCTGCTG
>CALSAU010000113.1:0-6645 GCA_943372985.1 Polaromonas sp. YR568
GCGTGGGCACCAAGCTCAAGCTCGCATTCGAGTGGAACATGCACGACACCGTGGGCATTGACTTGGTGGCGATGAGCGTCAACGACGTGCTGGTGCAGGGCGCCGAGCCGCTCTTTTTCCTCGACTATTTCGCCTGCGGCAAGCTCGATGTGGACACCGCCGCAGCGGTGGTCGGCGGCATCGCCAGGGGCTGCGAACTCTCGGGCTGCGCGCTGATCGGCGGCGAAACCGCTGAGATGCCGGGCATGTACCCGGCCGGCGAATACGACCTGGCCGGCTTTGCAGTGGGCGCAGTCGAGAAATCAAAAATCCTGACAGGCCAGAGCGTTAAAGCCGGCGACGTGGTGCTGGGCCTGGCTTCTAGCGGCGTGCATTCCAACGGTTTCAGCCTGGTGCGCAAGTGCATCGAGCGCGCCGGCACCAACCTGCCCGCCACGCTGGACGGCAAGCCCTTCAAGCAGGCAGTGATGGAGCCGACCCGCCTGTACGTGAAAAACGTGCTGGCGGCACTGAACGCTCACCCCATCAAAGCGCTGGCCCACATCACCGGTGGAGGCCTGCTGGAGAACATCCCACGCGTGCTGCCCGAAGGCACGGCCGCCCACCTTAAAAAAGGCAGCTGGCCACAGACCGAGCTGTTTGCCTGGCTGCAGAAGACCGCTGGCATCGACGACTTCGAGATGAACCGCACCTTCAACAACGGCATCGGTATGGTGGTGGTGGTGGATGCAGCCAACGCCGCCGCCACGGCCAGCACCCTGCGCAGTGCCGGTGAAAAGGTCTATGAGATCGGCGTGATCGCCCCGCGTGGCGAGGGCGCGCCAGTCGTCGTCGGCTGAGCGGTTCCTCTGCGCTGACAGCGTACCCCGGCCGTCTGCTACGGCGTGAACCGGGGCATTCGCCCCAGAAACGGCTTCAACGTCCGTTTTTTGCTACGAAAAAACGAGCACCCAACGCCCGTTGAATCGGGTTGGACTGGACTTTTTAACTCCTTTGTATCAAACTGTACTGCTGGTTCGCTTCAGGAGCATTCATGCCGGTCATCGCAGTCGTCAACCGCAAGGGAGGCAGCGGCAAGAGCACGCTGGCTGCGCACGTGGCCGCCTGGTGCGCGCGCAACGGCAGCTCGGTGATGCTTGGCGACGTCGACCGGCAGCAGTCGGCACGCAGCTGGCTCAAGCGGCGCGACCCGGCACTGCCTGCCATCGCCCCGTGGGCGGTGGACCAGAAGAACATGCTGCGCGTGCCCACAGGCATCACCCATGTGGTGCTCGACACTCCCGGCGGCATGCATGGCTTTGAGCTGGCGCGCGTGGTGATGTTCGCAGACGCCATCCTGATGCCGGTGTGTCATTCGATGTTTGACCGCGAATCCGCCGCCGCCTGCCATGCGGACCTGATGGCGCTGCCGCGTGTCGCCAGCGGACGCTGTCGCCTCGCAACGATTGGCATGCGCATTGACGCGCGCACCAACGCCGCCGAAACGCTGCGGCAATGGTCCGAAGACCTCAAGCTGCCCTTCCTCGGTGTGCTGCGCGAAACCCAGCTCTATGTGCGCAGCCTGGAGCGGGGCATGACCATTTTTGATTTGCCGGGCAACGCGGTCGCCGCCGATTTGGAGCAGTGGCAACCGATCCTCGACTGGCTGCGGCCCACCCTCTATGCCCCGCAGGCCGCCAACGACTCCGCAGCGCACGGTGCGGCGGCAGCTGGCGCCATGACGGGCATGGCATCTGCGCACCCTGCCCCGCTGGCCAGCTCGCCCGCACAGAACGGGCCTCGCGTGCTGGGCGGCAGGCCCTTGCGGGAACAAACCTTGCCCGCAGCGGCGCCGACGCGCCTCGGCAGCTCCCTGTCAGGCAGCCTGATGCCGGCGCAGGAATCGCTGGTGCATGGCGCACGCCTGTCGGCCCGCAGCACGGCACGGGCGGTCAGTCAGCCGGTGCAGGCGTCCAGTGCGCCCCCGCTGTCGCGCAATGTGAATTTGCCGGACGGTCTGCAGATTCCGCAGTTTCTCAAGCGCCAGACCGGCTCCTGAGCGTTCAGCACTCGCCGCGGCGCAACTCCATCAGCCGCTCAACCATGGCATCGATGTCGAGCGCGTCCTCGGCATGGGCCAGATAGGTTTCGAGGTCGGCCACCGCACGTACCGAGTCGCCGTGCGCCGCCCAAGCCAGTCCGCGGTCGCGGTATTCAATCCAGGCCTCGGGCTGCAGCACGATCAGGCGGTCCTGCACCGCAATCAGCCGTGGCCAGTCTTCCTGCGTCTTGTGGATTTCCTTCAGGTTGCGCAGTATGCGGCTGATGATGTCGCGCGGCGCGGCCGACTGCAGGTACAGCCCCATGGGCACATCCAGATCATCGGCGGCGCCACTGCGCTGGCGGAAGGGCTCCAGCCGCTCGGCCAGCTCTTCCCGGCTGAGTGACTGGCCGCTGAACGGGTCGATCACCACCTGGCCTTTGGGCAGATTGACCTTGACCATGAAGTGCCCCGGAAAGGCCACACCGCGGGCATTCAGGCCCAGACCCACCGCCAGTTCCAGCCAGAGCACGGCGAGGGTGATGGGAATGCCGCGCCGCGTGCGCAGCACCGCGTTCAGGTAGCTATTGTCCGGGTCGTAGTAGTCATTGACGTTGCCGCCAAAGCTGAGGTCATGAAAGAAGAACTGGTTGAGACCGCGCAGCCGCTGCAGCGCCGGCGCATCGGCCGGCAGGCGGCGCTTGAGCCGGGCCAGCAGCTGGTCGACATCACCCAGCACCTGCTGCACATCCAAGTCGGGGTATTCATCCTGCGCCAGACAAATGGCCGCTTCCAGCAGGGGGAAGTGCTCGTCGCTCTCCACCAGACAGGAAAAGTACTGCAGCGGGGACGGTACAGCCAGATTGAGTTGCATGGCACTACTGTCTCATAAAGCCGTACCGCTTGCGAGCCTGCGGGTATGGCTTCGGGAGATGCTCAGGAATATCTGGGCGAGGCGTTTCAGCGCCGCAACAACTGCCTGAGCGGCAGGCCCGAGAGGCGCAGCGTTCCGAAGTAGAGCAGCGCCGATACGGCCAGCACAGCCGTCAGCAGGCCGATCCGCTCCAGCGCCTGGGTTTTCATGCCGACCCAGCTCACAGCGGTGGCGGCCCACAGCAAAAACGCCCCCAGCAGTGCGCTGGCACCGACCACCCGCGCGGCAAATAGGCCCCAACCCGGTGCAGGCGAATAACTGCCGCGGCGAATCAGCCCCACCAGCAGCCAGACGGCATTGACCAGCGCGCCCAGTCCAATGGCCAGCGCCAGGCCAGCCTGCTGAAAGAGCGGCACCAGGGCCACATTCAGAAACTGCGTGATGACCAGTACCACCACCGCAATCTTCACCGGTGTCTTGACGTCCTGGCTGGCATAAAACCCGGGCGCCAGCACCTTGATGGCGACCAGCCCCAACAGGCCCACGCCGTAGCCCATCAGCGCACCAGTGGTCTGCTGCACGTCGCGGTCGGTGAAGGCGCCGTAGTGGTACAGCGTGGCGACCAGCGGCTGGGCAAACGTAAGCAAGGCCACAGCGCAGGGCAGCGCCAGCAACACCACGATGCGCAGGCCCCAGTCCAGCATGGACGAATAGCGTTCGGCGTCTTCAGCCGCCTTGGCGGCGGCGAGCTGCGGCATCAGCACCACGCCGATGGCCACGCCCAGCAGGGCCGTCGGGAACTCCATCAGGCGGTCGGCATAAGTCAGCCAGCTCACGCTGCCAGTCGCGAGGTGAGAGGCGATCTGGGTGTTGATGAGCAACGAGATCTGCGCCACGCTGACGCCCAGCAAGGCCGGCACCATCAGCCGCGCGATGTTGCGAGTGCCCTCGTCAGCCCACGCCGCGCGCAGTGCAGACCAGCCGAATCCGATAGAGGGCAGCAGGCCCAGCCGCGCCAGCGCCGGCACCTGCACCGCCAGTTGCAGTGCACCGCCCAGCATCACGCCGGCGCCCAGCGCATAGATCGGCTCGATGCCTTTCGTTTTGAACCAGGGCGCCAGAAACCACGCGGCACCAATCATCGACAGATTGAGCAGCACCGGCGTGGCCGCAGGCACGGCAAAGCGCCGCCAGGTGTTAAGCACCCCTGACGACAGCGCCACCAGCGACATGAAGCCAATGTAGGGAAACATCCAGCGTGTCATGAACACCGCCGCCTCAAAGCCGCGCGGATCCTGCTTCAGGCCGCTGGCCATCGCCCAGACCAGCACCGGCGCTACAGCCACACCCACCACGCAGGTCAGCAGCAGCGCCCAGGTGAGCACGGTCGCCACCCGATCAATCAGCACCCGTGTGGCTTCCTCCCCGTGTTTGGCCTTGCTGGCGGCCAGAACCGGCACAAAAGCCTGGCTGAAAGCCCCCTCGGCAAACAGCCGCCGGAACAGGTTGGGGATGCGAAAAGCCACATTGAACGCATCCGTCATGGCGCTCGCACCAAAGGTCGAGGCAATCAGCAGTTCCCGCGCTAGACCAGTGATTCGGGAGACCAGCGTGAACAGGGAGACGGTGGAGGCGGCTTTGAATAACGACACTGCCGGAGTTTACCGGCTGGGCTTCCAGACAAGTGACTCTTCATCAGAAGGGGCCGCGGGGCAGGTTTGGGCGGGAGAAAGGGCCTACGCCTCCGGCGTGAGCATGTCCCGGGAGTTGTCTTCACCAGCAGAGCCGCGGGACTGGCTTCGCCAGACCGCAGGCGGAGTGGCCCCCTCGGGGGGCAGGGAGCTACACGCAGTGAGCGACCGTGGGGGCGCCACTTCTACCGTGGGGGTTATAATCTTTGGCTTCGCTTTGAACATCCGCAGACTCCTCCCCAGGATTAAAGGAAACTATTTATGGCTACCGCCAAACCCAAGAAAAAGAACCCGCGCCTTGCGTCGGGCCGCAAACGCGTCCGTCAGGACATCAAACTCAACGCTGCGAACACCTCGCTGCGCTCCAAATACCGCACCGCTGTGAAAAACGTCGAAAAAGCCGTTGCAGCCGGTGACAAGGACAAGGCCAAAGACCTGTTCGCCAAGGCCCAGAGCATTGTGGACACGGTTGCCGACAAGGGCATCTTCCACAAGAACAAGGCCGCACGAGACAAGAGCCGCCTGTCTGCCAAGGTGAAAGCCCTGGCACTGGCTCCCGCCAAGGCCGCCTGACCAGTTCAGGCAAACCGCCCGGACAGCCTCAAGCAGACTGTCCGCCGTTTTGCAGGGTGCGCTCAAAGTGAAGCTAAAAAGCCGTCGAAAGACGGCTTTTTTGTTGGTGGGTACAAAGGGTCGCGCCTGGCAACTTGCGCTTTCAGCGCGGCGGCAGGTCCGGAATCAGGCAGGCCTCGGCCATCTGCAAGTCGTTGTCTTTGGCGAAGTTGATGGCAAAGTCCCAGGCCATCGGTTCGGCCTCACGCAACTCGGCGTTGACGACCACACATTTCACCCCGTTGATGACCGTCGGCACGCACCAGGGCGAGTAGGTCAGGTGGCTGCCGGGCTGCGGCCCGCCGGGGCGGAACTGGCTGAGCACGCCGCACAGGCGGTCGGCCCAGTCGCTGGGCCGGAAGGTCTTTCCGTCGCGGGTAATGCCCTGAATGAAGACTTCTTTGGCGGAGGAGGAGACCATCGGGTGGAAGGTTGGGCACGCCCGCCAGCGGGGAAAGGCCGGATGTTGCCCTTGCTGCAGCGCAACACAATTCTATCTCAATCTTATATAAGACTTGGCGCCTTTTGTGATCGCCCGAACCGGCTGACAGACCACACTCACCCCAGTTCGCAGGGCGGTCCCGCGCATTGCAGCCATGCACAATCGTCACTGGCAGCCCGGATGGCTAGCCCTAAAATCAGCCTCCCTTGCCTTGTTTTCCCTTTGTTTTTCCATTGCTTGCCCGGAGTCAACCCATGAACGCAGCCCTGCCCACCCCCGTTGAAGCCGCTTCGCCCCACGTGATGAACACCTACGGCCGCCTGCCGATTGCGCTGTCGCACGGTCAGGGCTGCCGCGTCTGGGATGTGAATGGCAAGGCCTATCTCGACGCGCTGGGCGGCATTGCCGTCAACACCCTGGGCCACAACCACCCCGAACTGGTGCCCGCACTGCAGGACCAGCTGACCAAGCTGATCCACACCTCCAACTACTACCACGTGCCGCTGCAAGAAACGCTGGCCACCAAGCTGGTCGAGTTGTCGGGTCTGGAAAACGTGTTTTTCTGCTCGACGGGCCTCGAAGCCAACGAAGCCGCCCTCAAACTGGCCCGTAAGTTCGGCCACGACAAGGGCATTGAACGGCCCGAGGTGGTGGTCTATGAAAAAGCCTTTCATGGCCGCAGCATTGCCACGCTGAGTGCCACCGGCAACCCCAAGGTGCAGGCCGGCTTCGGCCCGCTGGTCGAGGGTTTCATCCGCGTGCCGCTGAACGACATCAACGCCATCAAAGCGGCCACGGCCAACAACCCGAACGTGGTGGCAGTGTTCTTTGAAGCCATCCAGGGCGAAGGCGGCGTCAACCCGATGACCGACGACTACCTGCGCGAGGTGCGCGCGCTGTGCGACGAACGCGACTGGCTGCTGATGATCGACGAAGTGCAATGCGGCATGGGCCGCACCGGCAAGTGGTTTGCGCACCAGTGGTCGGGCGTGAAGCCCGACGTGAT
>CALSAU010000114.1:0-6619 GCA_943372985.1 Polaromonas sp. YR568
CCGGCGGCAAACTCAAAATCACGGTGCACCCCAACGCCGCGCTGTTCAAGGCGCCGGAGATCAAGCGCGCCGTGCAGGGTGGCCAGGCCCAGATTGGCGAAATGCTGCTGGTCAACTTCCAGAACGAATGGCAGATTTTTGGCGCGGACGGCATTCCCTTCCTCGCCGACAGCTACGACGATGCCCTCAAGCTCTGGAAGGTGCAAAAGCCGATGCTCGACAAGAAGCTCGCCGCCGACGGCATGATGGCACTGTATGCCGTGCCATGGCCTCCGCAGGGCATCTATGCCAAGCGGCCCCTGGCCTCTGCCGCTGACCTGAAAGGCATGAAGTGGCGCGCCTACAGCCCGGCCACCGCACGCATCGCGGAACTGGTTGGCGCGCAGCCGGTCACCGTGCAGGCGGCAGAACTGTCGCAAGCCATGGCCACCGGCGTGATCGAAAGCTACATGTCGTCCGGTTCCACCGGTTTTGACACCAAGACCTATGAGCACATCAAGTACTGGTACGACACCCAGGCCTGGCTGCCCAAGAACGCCGTCATCGTGAACAAGAAGGCGTTTGACGCACTCGACAAGCCCACGCAGGACGCGCTGCTCAAGGCGGCAGCAGATGCCGAGGTGCGCGGACTCGCTGCCAGCAAAAAGGCCAACAGTGACTCCCTCGACAAGCTCAAGGCCAATGGCATGCAGATCCTCCCGCCGTCGGCTGCCCTCAAGGCCGACATGAAGAAGGTGGGTGACACCATGCTCAAGGAATGGCTGGACAAGGCGGGCCCCGAGGGCCAGCAACTGGTGGACGCTTTCCGCAAGTAAGCCCTGATGCGCCGCTTTCTCGACGCGATCTACCTCAGCGCCGCCGCACTGGCGGCGCTTTTCATGGTGGGCCTGCTGGCTATGGTGCTGCTGTCCATCATCAGCCGGCAGTTCCAGTTTCATGTGCCCGGCACCGACGCGTATGCGGGCTACTTCATGGCGGCCAGCGGCTTTCTCGCGCTGGCGCATACGCTCAAGCGCGGGGAACACATCCGCGTCACGCTGGTGATCAACATGCTCAAGGGCCGGTGGAAACGCGGCCTCGAAATCTGGGCGCTCGGTGCCGCAACACTGCTGGCCCTGCTGTTTGCGTTTTACAGCGTGCGCCTGTCCTGGCAGTCGTACACCTTCCACGACATTTCCACGGCCAGTGACGCCACACCGCTGTGGATCCCGCAGATCGCGATGGCCTTGGGTGCGGTGGTGCTGGCCATCGCCTTCATCGATGAACTGGTACTTGAAATCCGCGGCCGCCGCGCGCTTCAGAATCCTGCCGAGGCCCTGCGCAATGAGTGACCTCGCCATCACCGGCCTGCTGGTACTGTCGCTGTTCCTGATTCTGGGCAGCGGCGTGTGGATCGGGCTCACGCTGTCAGGCGTGGCGTGGATCGGCATGCAATTGTTCAGCTCGCGCCCGGCGGGTGACGCGATGGCCGTCACCATCTGGGGCTCGGCCAGCAGCTGGACACTGACCGCCCTTCCCCTCTTTGTCTGGATGGGTGAAATCCTGTTCCGCACCCGGCTGAGCAACGATATGTTCAAGGGCCTGGCGCCGTGGGTGCAAAGTCTGCCGGGCCGATTGCTGCACACCAACGTCGTGGGCTGCACTATTTTTGCAGCGGTGTCCGGCTCCAGTGCGGCCACCTGCGCCACCATCGGCAAGATGACCCTGCCCGAACTGGCCCGACGTGGATACCCCGAGAACATGGTGATCGGAACGCTGGCGGGGGCCAGCACGCTGGGCCTCTTGATTCCGCCATCCATCATCATGATTGTTTACGGCGTGACGGCCGAGGTGTCGATCTCCCGCCTGTTCATCGCGGGGGTGCTGCCCGGCCTGCTGCTGGCGGTCTTGTTCTCCGGCTACATCGCCGCGTGGGCCCTGGCCAACCCGGGCAAGGTACCGGCGGCCGACCGCAGCTTCACCTTCATGGAGAAGCTGGCCGAGTCGCGCAGCCTGATCCCGGTGGTGCTGCTGATCACCGCGGTGCTGGGCTCCATTTATAGCGGCATCGCCACCGCCACCGAAGCCGCCGCCGTGGGCGTGGTGGGCTCGCTCGTGATCTCCGCGGTGCAGGGTTCGATGAGCTGGGCCACCTTCAGGGACTCGCTGATGGGCGCCACCCGCCTCTACTGCATGATCGCGCTGATCCTTGCTGGCGCGGCCTTCCTGACCCTGAGCATGGGCTACATCGGTCTGCCGCGGCACCTCGCCGAATGGATTGCTTCGCTGGGCCTGAGCCAGGCGCAGCTGATCATGGCGCTGGCGGTGTTCTACATCATCCTCGGCTGCTTCCTGGACGGTATCTCGATGGTGGTGCTGACCATGGGCGTCATCATGCCCACGGTGGCCAAGGCTGGCATCGACCCGATCTGGTTTGGCATTTTCGTGGTGCTGGTGGTCGAGATGGCGCAGATCACACCGCCCGTGGGCTTCAACCTGTTTGTGCTGCAAGGCATGACGGGCCGCGAACTGACGTGGATTGCCAAGGTCACGCTGCCGATGTTTTTCCTGATGTGTGTGGCGATCGCACTCATCTACATCTTCCCCGGCATCGTGACCTGGCTGCCGCAGCAAATGATGAAATAGGCGCCAGCGCAACATGCCTCAGGTCATTGCCATCTGCATCGGCGCCAGCATCGGTGCCCTAGCCCGCTGGGGGTTGAGCCTGTGGCTCACGCCGGGCGGCCTCATTCCCTGGGGCACGCTGGTCGCCAACCTGGTGGGCGGCTACCTGATCGGCGTCTGCCTGGGCGTGTTCCAGTCCATGCCGCAGATCGACCCGGTCTGGCGCCTGCTGCTGGTCACCGGTTTCCTCGGCGGGCTGACCACCTTCTCGTCGTTTTCTGCCGAGGTGGTGATTTATCTGACCGAGGAGCGCTATGGCCTCGCGGCACTGACCGCGCTGCTGCATGTGGCAGGGTCGCTGCTGATGACCGTGGCCGGCCTGAAAACCGCGCTGTTTGTCATGTGTCAAGGCGCACGCTGAGGGCTGCCGGGCGCCCACTTGCCGCACCGGACTGCTCAGGCAAAAAACAAGGGCTGCAGCCCAGCCGGGAAATGGCCACAATGGCGCATGGCGCAGCAGTCCTCTTCTCTGTCCTCCGGGTCTTCCCTCTCCTCTTCGGCGCAGAGTTCATCTGCGGCCCCGGCGCACGCCCACCACCGGCTGGCACAGATCGGACAGGCCAGGCAGACGCTGCTCTACGGTGATCGTCCTGCGCATGCCATCTCCGCCAGCGTAGACAGCTGGATTGAACGCTCCTGGCAACGCTGCCTCTCGCAAGGCCACCGGCCAGACCGCGCACCCGTCTTCAACCAGGTCTCGGTGCCGCTGTTGCGCCGTACGCTGGAGGAAAACCACCAGCTCGTGCAAGCCGCTCGCCCCGTGCTACAGCGACTGGGCCGGGCCATTGAAGACACCCGCTACTTCGCCATCCTGACCAACCACCGCGGTGTGGTGATTGATGTGAACGGCCCCATCGACCGCAGCGATCGCCGGGCCGACCTGCTGACGCGCATCGGCACCGATCTCTCGGAGCAGGAAGTGGGCACCACCGCCATTGGCGCTGCACTGACCGAGTTGCAGCCGGTGTGGCTGCATCGCGGCGAACATTTTTTCGAGGCCACCTCCGACTACAGCTGCGCCGGCGCACCGCTGTTCGCGCCCGATGGCCGGTGCATGGGCATGCTGGACCTGACCGGCATCGAGGTGGCGGAGCGGCCCGAGCTCAAGCACCTCGTCAGCCAGTCGGCCCGCAGCATCGAGAACGCGCTGCTGCTGAGCCAGCCGCTCGCGCTGATGGTGCGCCTGGGCTGGCCGGGCCGCACCTTGGGCGATGAATCTGACGGCCTGCTGTGCCTGGACGCCGATGGCTGCATCACCGGGGCCAACCAGATTGCGCGTGAGCTGCTGCCATCACTGGCCGCCGTCAGCACGCGCATGCCCCATTGCAGCGAGCTGTTTGCCTTGCCGTTTGAAATGCTGTTTGATGCGGCGCGGCGCAGCCAGGTGTCTGCGCGTGTTGTCGAGGTGCCACTGTGGAGCGGCCTGCGCCTGCAGGCACTGCCGTTGCTACCGGGCCAAACCACGCCCACGCTGGCAGGGCGCTTGCCGCAGCCCGCACTGCCCGCCCACCAGCCCTTGAAAGAGCTGGAGACAGCGCTGATCCGTAAAGCCGTGGACGATGCCCGGGGCAATGTGGTGCAAGCGGCGCGCGCGCTGGGTGTGAGCCGCGCCACGGTGTACCGGCGCCTCAATCCGGCCAAGCGGCGCGCGGGCTGACTGCCCAGACCAGAGGGAACCTCTGGCGATTTTCAGTGCTTGTGAACGGCGCCCGCAGGCGCTGCAGAGCCCACAGCCACTTTCAACTCCAGCTTGCTTGCCACCCCTTTGGCATCGCGGAAGTGCAGGGTCATCGGCACGGTGCTGCCTTTGGCAAACGGCTGCTTCAGGTCCATCAGCATCAGGTGGTAACCGCCAGGTTTGAGCTCCACGGTCTTGCCGGCAGGCAGCTCCAGAGCCTTCACCGCGCGCATCTTCATGATGTCGCCTTCCATTTTCATCTCATGCACCTCGGCCACGCCAGCAGCGGGTGTGGAGACAGCAACCAGTTGCAGGGTCGTTTGGGCAGTCAGGTGCATGAAGCCGCCGGTCGCCATCTGGCCGGGGCCGGTCGCGCGCACCCAGGCTTGGCTCACATCAACGGCTGCAGCGGTCTGCGCGCCGGCTACGCCGCACGCAAACGTGAGAGCAGCAGAAAATATAAGAGGAAAAATGGACGGAGTGAATCGCAAGGTCATGAAAGCCTGTGAGCTGATCAGAAGGGGAACGAGGATTGTGCGCAGCCAGCCGAAGCAAAGGCCGTCGCAGGCATCACGAAAAGGAAGCAGCGGCCAGACGGACCAGTGGCGCTGGTGTGTCGAAGGCCCATTGGTGATTATAGAAACTGGAGCTGGATCCGAGGTGGCTCAGGGCCTGGCGTTGGCAAAGAACAGCTGCTCGCCGTTGATCTTGTAACCGGCAATCACCGCCTGACCGGCAGGCGAAACAATCCAGTCGACAAACTTCTGCGCCAGATCGGCCTTGACCTGCGGATGTCTGGCCGGGTTCACCACCATCACGCCGTACTGGTTGAAGAGCTTCACATCGCCCTCCACCAGCACCGCCAGACCGGCGCGGTTCCTGAACGACAGCCAGGTGCCGCGGTCGGTCAGCACATAGCCGCCAGTGCTGGCGGCTATGTTCAGCGCCGGGCCCATACCGCAACCACACGCCTTGTAGCCGGCGAACGCCGGGGCATCCACACCGGCAGCCTTCCAGTAGCGTAACTCGGCCGCGTGCGTGCCGCTCTTGTCGCCGCGCGAAACAAAGTTGGCGTTGGCGCTGTTGATCTTCTTCAGCGCTTCCGTGATGTCCTTGCCGCGCGTCCGGGCCGGATCCGCCGCAGGGCCAATGAGCACAAAATCGTTGTACATCACGGGAAAGCGCTTGATCGCAAAGCCCTCGGCCACCACTTTCTCTTCGGCCACCTGATCGTGCACAAACAGGATGTCGGCGTCACCCCGACGCCCCATGTCAATTGCCTGACCGGTGCCCACCGCCACCACCTTGACGTCGATGCCTGCAACCTTCTTGAACTCGGGCAACAGGTAAGTGAACAGGCCCGACTGCTCGGTGGAGGTGGTGGAGGCCATCACCATCGACGGGGTTTGTGCAAAGCTCACCGCCGCAGTCAGCGCAAGTGTGGAGAGACCGGTGGCGACCAGTGTTCGTGCGCTCGCCCACAGCGGTGAAATCAAGGTCGTGCGGTTCATGTAAGTTCTCCTTTCAGAAAGTTCTCTGCCGTGGGCGTCAGCGGCCCATTGAAGAAATCGTGTGTCGGCAGGTCAGCAACAAGCGCGCCGTGCTCCAGACAAATGACGCGCGTGGCCAGGCGCTTGACCTGCCCGAGGTTGTGGCTGGCAAAAATCAGGGTCATGCCGGTGGCCGCAAACTCCGCCATCAGCCGTTCGACCTCGCGCTTGGCACTCGGGTCGAGACTGGCGGTGGGCTCGTCCAGCAGCAACACCTCAGGCTGCAGGGCCCAGGCGCGGGCCAGTGCCACGCGTTGCTGCTGGCCGCCTGACAAGGCCCGCGCATGGCGTCCGGCCAGCGCCTGCAGCCCCACGCGCTCCAGCGCCTCCAGCGCCCGCACGCGCGCCTGTCGCCACCCGGTGCCGCGCAACCACAGACCCAGAGCCACGTTGTTTTGCACACTGGCGCGCAGCATATGGGGCCGCTGGAACAGCATCGCCTGCCGCACCGGCTGGCCAGCACCGCACAGCAACCGGCCGCTGGAAGGCGGCACCAGCCCGTGCAGGGTTCGCAGCAGCGTGCTCTTGCCACTGCCGTTGGCACCCACCAGCGCAACACGTTCGCCGCGTGTGATGGACAGTCGAAGGCCGTGCAGCGCGGTGATGTGCCCGAGCTGAACGCTCACATCCTGCAGATCAAACAGCGCGGTCACGAGGTCGCCCCCTGGGCAGTCAGCCCCGCAGCCACGTCGGCGGAGGGCCCGTCGCGCCGCTCCCTCCAGCGCCG
>CALSAU010000115.1:0-6613 GCA_943372985.1 Polaromonas sp. YR568
CTGCTGGTTGTTCATCTGCGAGCGCGCCAGCACCGCGCCGATGGTGAAGAGCGCCACCGGCGAGGCCGCATCGGCCAGCAAGCCCACGGTCTGCATCACCGGGCCGGGCAGCACCACCCCGAAGCCAGACGACAGGCCGCCCAGCACAATCGCCCAGGGCATGGGGTTCATGGCCACGCCCTTGAGCGCGTTGGCGGCCGCTGTCTCGGCGCCATGCACATCGGCCGAATCGAGGCGTGAAAGCGCAATGCACAGCGAGCTGGTGATCAGCAGGTCCACCACGATGGTGACGATGGCCGGCCCTGCCGCCTGCGCGCCCAGCAGCGCCACCAGCAGCGGCACACCCATGAAGCCGGTGTTGGGAAACGAAGCCACCAGCGCACCAAATGACGCGTCGTTCCAGCCGATGCGGCCCTTGCGTGTGACGGCGATGGTGAGCGCCACCATCACCAGCGCGCACAGCAGGTAGACAGCAGCCAGGCTGAAGTCCAGCAACTGGCCAATCGGCGTGCTGGCGCCAAAGCGGTACAGCATGCAGGGCAGTGCGAAATACAGCACAAAGGTGTTGAGCCCCGGAATCGCGACCTGCGGTAGCCACGCCCGGCGCGCCGCGACATAGCCGCACAGCACCAGCGCGAAGAAAGGGAAGGTGACCAGAAGAATGCTTAGCACAAAGCGTATTGTCTCCGCAGAATTTGGCTGGCAGCTGACTGGCTATGATGCCCGCTGACCCACGCGCCATTTTTTCAGTCTCTGCGGCTTTTCCTGCTGCCTTTCCCGCCGCTTTTCCCGCCACCTTCCCCGCCGCCTCGTCCCACACGTCTGCCTGCATGTCGTCTTCTGTACCCGCCGCTGCCGCCAACTCCGGCAACGCCAGCCAACCCAATACCTCGGGACTCAATCTCGCCCAGCAGGAAGCCGTCAATTACCTGCACGGCCCCTGCCTCGTGCTGGCCGGTGCAGGCTCGGGCAAGACGCGCGTCATTACGCACAAGATCGGCCGGCTGATCCAGGCGGGCATGAAGCCCGAGCAGATTGCCGCCATCACCTTCACCAACAAGGCCGCCGCCGAGATGCGCGAGCGCGCCAAGGGCCTGATCGGCAAACCGGCCAAGGGCGTGGTGATCTGTACCTTTCACGCGCTGGGTGTGCGCATGCTGCGGCAGGACGGCGCTGCGCTGGGCCTCAAGCCCCAGTTCTCGATTCTTGACAGCGACGACGTCACCAGCATCCTGAAAGACGCCGGCGGCACCACCGACGCAGCCACCGCGCGCCAGTGGCAATGGACCATCAGCCTCTGGAAGAACATGGGGCTCAATGCCGCACAGGCCGAAGCACAGGCCAGCGGCGATGAGGAAAAACTGATCGCCCGCATCATGGCCCGCTACGAAGAGCGCCTCTCAGCCTACCAAAGCGTGGACTTCGACGACCTGATTGGCCTGCCGCTCAAGCTGCTGCAGGAGCATGCCGAGGTGCGTGAGAAATGGCAGCAGTCGCTTGGCCATGTGCTGGTCGATGAGTACCAGGACACCAACGCCACCCAGTACGAGGTGCTCAAACTGCTGGTCGGCGCACGCGGCCGCTTCACGGCGGTGGGCGATGACGACCAGTCGATCTACGGCTGGCGCGGCGCCACGCTGGACAACCTCAAGAAGCTGCCGCAGGACTACCCGAACCTGAAGGTGGTGAAGCTGGAGCAGAACTACCGCTCCACCAGCGCCATCCTGCGCGTCGCCAACAATGTGATCGGCCCCAACCCCAAACTGTTTCCCAAGACCCTGTTCAGCGAGCTGGGTGAAGGCGAGCCGGTGCGGGTGGTCGATTGCGACAGCGAAGAGCACGAGGCCGAGCGCGTGGTGGCACGCATACAGAGCCTGCGCGCCGAAGGCACGCTGCAGGCCGAAGGCCACCAGCACCGCGAGTGGAAGGATTTTTGCGTGCTGTACCGCGCCAACCACCAGGCCAAGCCGTTCGAGAAGGCGCTGCGCAAGGCCAACATTCCGTACAAGGTGTCCGGCGGGCAGAGCTTTTTCGACCGTGCCGAGATCAAGGACCTCTGCAGCTGGATGCGCCTCTTGGTCAACAACGACGACGACCCGGCGTTTCTGCGTGCGGTGACCACGCCCAAGCGCGGCATCGGCCACACCACGCTGGGCGCACTCGGCAGCTTTGCCAGCCAGTACAAGCTCAGCCTGTTCGAGTCGCTCTTCAGCAACTCGCTGGGCTCCATGCTGCCCGCCAAGGCCGTGGGCTCCCTGCAGGAATTCGGGCGCTACCTGAACGACCTGGAGTACCGCGCCAAGCGCACCGTAGGCGCCGAGGATGCACGCGCCTTCCTGACCGACTGGCTCAAGGAAATCGATTACGAGAAGCACCTGTACGAAGGCGAAGACAGCGAAAAGCTCGCCGCCGCCCGCTGGACCAACGTGATGGATTTCTGCGACTGGATGGCGCAGCGCTGCGGTGGCCAGATCGACGACACCTCGGGCGCCGTCATTGCCGCCGAAACCAAGACCATGCTGGAAGTGGTGCAGACCATCGCGCTGCTCTCCACCATCAGCGAGCGCGAGGGCGACCAGAACGTGGTGACACTCTCCACGCTGCACGCCGCCAAGGGCCTGGAGTGGCCGCACGTGGTGCTGGCGGGTGTCAACGAAGGCCTGCTGCCCTTCAAGCTGGAAGACGACGACGGCATAAACACCGACAGCATCGCGCTGCGCCTGCAGGAAGAGCGGCGGCTGATGTATGTGGGCATTACCCGCGCGCAGCGCACGCTGGCCGTGAACTGGCTGCGCAAGCGGAAGAAGGGCCGCGACATGATTCCCGGCGCACCCAGCCGCTTCATTGCCGAGATGGCGCTGGACAAGGCCACGGTGCGCGAGGACCCGCGTGAAAAACTCAAGGCCCTGCGGGCCGAGTTTGCCCGCAAATCAGCCGAAGGGCTGGCGGCAGCTGCTGCATCTGAAGCACGCTGACGGGCACCAGGGTGTCAGACTGCCGGCCTGCCAAAGCTTGTCCCTTGTCGTTACCCTTGTTTACGTTCGGTTCACATGCCGGAAAGCCGGTCCGTGAGATAGTTCGTGGCCCCGGCATCTTCGCCGCCGAAGCTTTTTCCGTCACTTGAGGCTGCCTGTGCAGCAGTCATGGCACCCGTGCTGCCGTGGCAGCCACCCGTCAGCGCCCTGTTCAGAGTTATGTCGTCACCCATTTTTCGAATCGCACTGTGCGGCCTGTACGTCGGTATCTCCGTGCTGGCCACGGGCGGCATCGCCCCGGTCGCTCACGCGCAGCCGCTCACCGCCCCCTGTCCTGCGGCTTCGGCCATGAAGGCAGAGCAACTGCACGGCTTGTGGACTGTTCGCTTCACCAACCCACCCGCAGGCCTGCCGAATCAGGCGACCCTGTTGCTTGAACGACATGCCGAGTTTTCAGAAAGCTTGGGCGGGGTGGTGAGCCGCGACTTGGGCCAGGCCATTGGCTCCAAGGCGATTGCGGGTCATGCACCCAAGGCCATGATCGCAGGCGATCTGGAAGGCGGCATGCTGCTGCTGGATGAATCCTCCGACAACGTGAGCATCACCGGCACCTGGAATGGCGAGATGGTCGAGGGCTCCTGTGGCAAGGCCTTCAAGGGCACCTGGAAAGACACCAGCCGCAGTGCGCCAGACAACGCACCGGACATTCCTTTCACACTGAACCGCCTCCAGTAGCCTTGCCGCTCATTGGTGAGGGCCGGCGTGCGCACAGACACACCGGCGGTCTGCGCCTACAGATTTTCAGCGCGGGCAGGCATAGGCTCAGAGACATGTCTTTTGATGTCCTTGTTGATGCGCCTGCCGGGGCAGCGCCTGACGCCTTGTTGCTCCCCGTGGCGAAGCCGGGGTCACATGTTTGACCCGGACCCCTTCACGCTGGGCTGCATCCTCGCTGGCCTGCTGCTGATCGGCATGACGGCCGGCAGCTCCTTCATTGCCCGCCTGCCGCTGAGTTCAGCCATGCTGTATCTGCTTGCCGGCATCGCGATGGGGCCATGGGGGCTGGGTCTGGTCAAGCTCGATGCCCTGAAGAACACCCTGCTGCTGGAACGCCTGACAGAGATCGCGGTGCTGATTTCGCTGTTCACCGTCGGCATGAAGCTGGAGCTTCCGTTCACCCACCTGCGCTGGCGCATTCCAGTGCAGCTGGCCACGGTGTCGATGCTGGTCACGGTGGTCACCATCACCGCCATCGGCCTCTGGGCGCTGAATCTGCCTCTGGGTGCTGCCGTGCTGCTGGGCGCGATCCTGGCACCGACCGACCCGGTGCTGGCGTCTGATGTGCAGGTGACCAACCCCGGCGACCGCGATCAGCTGCGCTGTGGTCTGACCGGCGAAGGCGGGCTCAACGATGGCACTGCGTTCCCGCTGGTCATGCTCGGGCTGGGGCTGCTGGGACTGCACGAGCTGGGCGCGGGTGGTTGGCGCTGGTGGACCGTTGATGTGCTGTGGGGCGTGGTTGGCGGCCTGGCCCTCGGCTACCTGCTGGGCCACCTGGTTGGCCGCACCATTGTGTATCTGCGCATGCGCCACCTGGAGGCGCTGCGTTCCGACGAATTCATCGCACTGGGCCTGATTGCGCTCACCTACGGTCTGGCCCTGTGGAGCCACACCTACGGCTTTCTGGCGGTGTTTGCCGCAGGCCTGGCGCTCCGGCGCATTGACGAGCCGCGACGCGGGCGCACGCCTGGCAGCAAGTTGCATCAGGGCCTGAGTGTCGAGGACAAGGCTGCATCTGGCGCCCAGGCACCGGCTCACATGATGGAGGCGGTGCAGCGCTTCAACAGCCAGCTCGAAAGCTTTGTTGAAGTGGCCATGGTGATGGCCGTCGGCGTACTGGTCGCCACCGTCAGTTTCCGCAGCGAAGTGCTGTGGCTCATTCCGCTGCTGTTTCTGGTGGTGCGCCCGCTGGCGGTGTATGCCGGTCTGCTCGGCACGCCGGTGGCGGGCACCCAGCGCCGCCTGATGGCCTGGTTCGGCATTCGTGGCATCGGCTCGCTGTATTACCTGCTGTATGCCATCAACCATGGCATGGAACCCGCGCTGGCACAGCGGCTGCTGTCGATCACGCTGGCGGTCATCGTTGCCTCCATCGTGGTCCACGGAATTTCCGTGACGCCGCTGATGAGCCGCTACGAACAGCGCAAAAAGTCAGCCCGCTGAGCACCCCGCTGCAGCGTTGAATCAGAAGCAGCCCGACAAAACAAAACCCCAGCCGGTTTGAAGGGCTGGGGTCTGTTGTTGGTCATCGCTTTGACGACACGTCACGGCGAAGACGGGCGGCAGGCCAGTGGCTCACTGGGCGGTTTTCACCGCCTCGGCGGCCGCCTGCGGCGCGGTGCCTGGCTTGTCAGCACGCGGCGCAGCCAGCGTTTGCTGGGCCGTTGCACCGTTGTAGGCCGACGACGGGGTTGCGCCTTCGCGCTGGGCCTGCAGCACATCGGCCTTGACTTCGGCGCGGGTCTTGGTGGAAGGCGCCTGCATCTGGTCAAACAGGTAGGAGTTGAAGACCTGGGCGTTGGCAGCCACAGAGGTCAATGCGGAAACAGCGAGAACAGCGGCGGCGATCAGGTTGGATTTCATGATGGATTTCCTCTCTCAGGGTTGAATGGATATTCCGGGCATGGCGGACTCATGGCTCCGTCTGTCCAGCCTCGGTGAGTCGCCTGTTGCCGGGGTCTCCGGCGGTTTCGGCTCATCGATGGATGTACTTTATTCCTTCGAAATCAATCAAAAAATAGCGGACACAGCAATGCATTGCTGTTGAATCAGCAATAATCGGCCGTCACTTCGAAAGAACAGCATGGACCGGCTCCAATCAATGCGGGTGTTTCAGCAGGTGGTGGACGATGGCAGCTTTGCCGCTGCCGCGCGCCGCCTCGACATGTCGGCGGCTGTGGTGACACGCCTGGTGGGCGACCTGGAGGAGCACCTGGGCGTGCGCCTGCTCCAGCGCACCACACGGCGCCTGGCGCTCACCGATGCTGGCGAGGCCTACCTCTCGCGGGTGCGCCACATCCTCAACGACATCGAAGACGCCCACGCCGCCGCGCAAGCCCATGCGCAGGAGATGTCGGGCGTGATCCGCATCCTCACCCCGCCCATCTTCGGCGTGCATGTGCTCGGCCCGCTGGTGGCCGAGTTCGGGCGGCGCTACCCGAACGTGGTGCTCGACATCCATGTGGACTCCCCCACCGCGCCGCCGGTGGAAGACTACGACCTGACCCTGCTGGGCGCGACCGACACGTTCGACGCCAACATCATTGCGCGGCCGATTGTGTCGTCCGACGGCATTCTCTGCGCCTCACCTGACTACCTGCGGCGCCACGGCAGCCTTCAAACGCCTGAGGACCTGACAGCCCATCGCTGCCTGCGTTTCAAATCACAAGGCGGCAGGACCCGCAGCTTGCGCCTCGTCAATCCCGAGGATGGCATGCGAGAAGTTGAAATACCCATAGAGCCAGCGTTGCTGGTCAACCACTCTGACACGCTGATACGAGCTGGCGTGGACGGCGCGGGCATCATCAGCCAATCGATTGCCTTGGTGTCGGGTCACCTGCAAAGTGGTGAGTTGCAGC
>CALSAU010000116.1:0-6610 GCA_943372985.1 Polaromonas sp. YR568
AAAAGCCCGGCGGGCGAATCTTCAGGCGGTAAGGCTTGTTGGCACCATCGCTCACGATGTAGATGCCAAACTCGCCCTTCGGGTGCTCGACGGCGGCATAGGCCTCGCCCTCGGGCACATGGAAGCCTTCGGTGAAGAGCTTGAAGTGGTGGATCAGCTCTTCCATGTTGCTCTTCATGGATTCGCGGTCCGGCGCGGCAACCTTGTGGTTGCTTGTGATCACCGGGCCGGGGTTGGCGCGCAGCCAGTCCACGCACTGCTTGATGATGCGGTTGGACTGACGCATTTCCTCGATGCGGACGAGGTAGCGGTCATAGCAGTCACCCGTCTTGCCAACAGGGATGTCGAAGTCCATCTGGGCATACACGTCATAGGGCTGTTGCTTGCGCAGATCCCACGCCATGCCGGAGCCGCGCAGCATGGGGCCGGTGAAGCCGAGGTTGAGCGCACGCTCTGGCGACACCACGCCGACACCAACGGTACGCTGCTTCCAGATGCGGTTGTCTGTCAGCAGGGTTTCGTACTCGTCCACGTAGCCGGGAAATTTGGTCACGAAGTCATCGATGAAATCGAGCAGCGAGCCCTGGCGGTTCTCGTTAAGCGCCTCGATGGCTTTGGCGTTCTTGACTTTGCTGACCTTGTACTGCGGCATGGTTTCAGGCAGGTCGCGGTAGACGCCACCCGGCCGGAAGTAAGCCGCATGCATGCGCGCACCAGAGACGGCCTCGTACATGTCAAACAGTGCTTCGCGCTCGCGGAAGCAGTAAATCAGGATGTTCATCGCGCCGCAGTCGAAGCCATGCGCACCCAGCCACAGCAGGTGGTTGAGCAGGCGCGTGATCTCGGCGTACATCACACGGATGTACTGCGCGCGGACGGGCACATCGACACCCAGCAACTTTTCAATGGCCAGGCAATAGGCATGCTCGTTGGACATCATGGACACATAGTCCAGGCGATCCATGTAGGGCAGCGACTGGATGTAGGTCTTGCTTTCAGCCAGCTTCTCGGTGGCACGGTGCAGCAGGCCGATGTGCGGGTCAGCGCGCTGGATGACTTCGCCGTCCAGCTCCAGCACCAGGCGCAGCACGCCGTGGGCGGCCGGATGCTGCGGCCCGAAGTTCAGTGTGTAGTTCTTGATCTCGGCCATTACTGGATGCCACCGTAGTTGTCTTCGCGGATCACGCGCGGAGTGATTTCGCGCGGCTCGATAGTGACCGGCTGGTAAATCACGCGTTTCTGTTCGGGGTCATAGCGCATCTCAACATGGCCGGTGGTCGGGAAGTCCTTGCGGAACGGATGACCGATGAAGCCGTAGTCGGTGAGGATGCGGCGCAGGTCGTTGTGACCTTCGAAGATGATGCCGAAGAGGTCGAATGCCTCGCGCTCAAACCAGTTGGCGGAGTTCCAGACTTCGTTGAGCGAATCCACCACCGGGAAGTCGTCATCGGCGCAGAACACCTTGAGCCGCACACGCTGGTTCAGACTCACCGACAGCAGGTGCGACACAACGCAATAACGCGGGCCTTCGTACTGGCCATCGCGGTACTCAGAGTAGTCCACGCCGCACAGGTCGATCAGTTGCTCGAAAAGGCAGCCGGGTGCATCACGCAGCAGCACGGCAGCGGCGCGGTAATCAGCAGCCGACACGGTGACAGTGACTTCGCCGAGCGCCTGCTGGATACTTTTGGCCATGCCGCCCAGGGTGGTCGAGAGCGTTGCCACCAGATCGGAAACAGGAACGGGAGAAACAGCAACGGGGGACACCACAGTCATCACGCCCTCGCAATCGTGTTGGTGCGGCGGATCTTCTGCTGCAGCTGGATGATGCCGTACATCAGTGCTTCAGCCGTGGGCGGGCAGCCGGGCACGTACACATCCACCGGCACAATGCGGTCGCAGCCGCGAACCACCGAATAGCTGTAGTGGTAGTAGCCACCACCGTTGGCGCACGAACCCATCGACAGCACCCAGCGTGGCTCGGACATCTGGTCATAGACCTTGCGCAGCGCCGGACCCATCTTGTTGCACAGCGTGCCCGCCACGATCATCAGGTCGGACTGGCGCGGGCTGGGGCGGAACAGCATGCCGAAACGGTCCAGGTCGTAGCGGGCCGCACCGGCGTGCATCATCTCCACCGCGCAGCAAGCCAGACCGAACGTCATTGGCCACAGCGAACCGGTTTTGGCCCAATTGACAACCGAGTCGTAACTCGTCGTCATGAAGCCTTCGTTGAAAACACCTTCAAGTGACATACCCGTACCTTATTTGGTGGATTGGATGGCGAGCGCGTCGCAAAACCCTCGGGATTTTTTCTTATTCCCAGTCCAGCGCACCTTTTTTCCACTCGTAGACAAAGCCCACGACGAGGATGGCGAGGAAAACCATGACAGACCAGAAACCGACAGCACCGATTTCCTTGAGCGCTACGGCCCACGGAAACAGGAACGCAATTTCGAGGTCAAACAGGATGAAGAGGAAGGCGACCAGGTAATAGCGCACATCGAATTTCATGCGGGCATCTTCGAAGGCCTCGAAGCCGCATTCATAGGGGGAGTTTTTTTCGCTGTCAGGCCGCACGGGGCCGAGAAGACGCCCCAGCACCTGGGGAACCACACCAACACCCACGCCGACCAGAATGAACAGGAAAACGGGGAGGTACTGATCGAGGTTCATCGTAGACTGAATGTGTGAGTGCCACTGGCGAGCATTCCCGACAGCCTTGTGGGCCGTCGGCACCGTCAACAACGATGCCGCCAATGAATGTCAATCTGGTGCGGACGGCGAGACTCGAACTCGCACACCTTTCGGCACTACCCCCTCAAGATAGCGTGTCTACCAATTTCACCACGTCCGCGGTATCTAGCTGCCTGGATGGCATGAGGAAAACCGGTGCATCAAAACAGGCGCTTTGACGACGGGTTCTTGCTTTCCAGACAGCTTTAGAGTTTAACCTGAAATGACCCTTTTTCCCGGTTGAGAAAGAGGGTGAGTCGTGTTATTTCGTCGGGATTTGCGCAGGGCCCGGTGCGGTACCAGGCGCAGTAGTGGCAGGGGCCACCGGCACTGCGGCTGCAGGCGAAGCAGGTGCTGCAGATCCGGGAATCTGCGCTGCGCCTGAAGCGGGTACGGCCGGGGCTGGCGCTGTGACGGCAGCGCCTTCCAGAACGCTGGAGCCGGTCGTGCGCGGCTGGGCATTGCCGAAGTAAGCAAGCAGCAAGGTACACGCAAAGAACACCGCAGCCAGCACGCCGGTGCTGCGTGACAGGAAGTTGGCACTGCCGCTGGCGCCAAACAGGCTGCCGGAGCCGCCGCTGCCGAATGCGGCACCCATGTCGGCACCCTTGCCATGCTGCACCAGAATCAGGCCAATCATGACCAGCGCCGAAATCATCTGCACGGCGAGAACCACAGTCAGTAACACGTTCATATCAACTCCTAATTCCTAATTCGTCCTAATTCGCAACTCGATAGCCTGCTGCACGCTTTATTCGCGATTACCCACGGGCGGCAGCAATGATGGTCAAAAAGTCTGCGGCCTTGAGGGCTGCCCCTCCGATCAAGCCACCGTCAATGTCGGGCTGCACCAGCAAGCTGGCTGCATTGGCAGCGTTCATGCTGCCACCGTACAGGATTTTCACCCGTGAAAAATGTTCCGTTGCCGCCTTGATCTGGGCCCGCAGCACGGCGTGCACGGCCTGCGCCTGCTCTGGCGTGGCGGTCTTGCCAGTGCCAATAGCCCACACGGGTTCATACGCCACCACGATCTCGCTGATGCAGTGGCCGTTGGTGTGAATCACCGCCGCGAGCTGGCGCTTGACCACCTCTTCGGTACTACCTGCATCCCGCTCGGCCAGCGTCTCACCCACACAGACGATGGGCGTGATGCCTGCGGCGAGCGCTGCCTTGGCCTTGTCAGCCACCTGCGCATCGGTTTCACCGTGGTACTGACGGCGCTCCGAGTGGCCGACGATGGCGTAACGGCAGCCAAAATCCTTCAGCATGGCTGCGCTGATTTCGCCGGTGTAGGCGCCCGACGCGTGGGCCGAGATGTCCTGCGCGCCCCAGGTCAATGCCGCCAGCGAAGGCGTGGCAGCACAAAGCGCCTGCACCTGCGCCAGATACGGCGCCGGCACACACACGGCCACGTCGCAGCCGGGCTGGCCCAGTCCCTGCGCCAAGGCGGCCAGCAGGGCCTCATTGGCAGCCAGGCTGCCATTCATCTTCCAGTTTCCGGCAATCAGCTTGTTCATCTTGCGTCTTGATGGTTCGTGTGGGTCGTGTGCGTCAGGGCGTCAGGCTCACCAGGTCAGCACTATCTTGCCCACGTTCTGATTGGATTCCATCAGCGTGTGAGCCTGCGCCGCATCGACCGCCGCAAAAGTGCTGTGGATCACGGGCTTGATGGTGCCACTGGCAATCAGCGGCCACACGTGCTGTTTCAGTGCCTGGGCAATTGCCGTCTTGAATGCCAGCGGGCGTGGTCGCAAGGTGGAGCCCGTCACCGTGAGCCGGCGCCGAAGCACCAGACCCGCGTTGAACTCCGCCTTGACGCCGCCCTGCACCGCGATGATGACCAGCCGGCCGTCTTCGGCCAGGCTTTCCACTTCGCGTGCCACGTAACTGCCCGCGACCATGTCGAGGATGACGTTGACACCCTTGCCGCCGGTGAGCTTTTGCACCTCGGCCGCAAAATCAGTCGTCTTGTAATTGATGGCATGGTCAGCGCCGAGTGCGAGGCAGGCCGCACACTTGGCATCGCTGCCGGCTGTCACGATGACTGTCGCGCCCATGGCCTTGGCCAGTTGGATGGCCGTGACACCGATGCCGCTGGAGCCACCCTGTATCAGCAGGGTTTCGCCCTTCTGCAAACAGGCACGCTCGAACACATTGCTCCACACTGTGAAGAAGGTCTCAGGCAGCGAAGCGGCCTCCACGTCCGACAGGCGCGCCGGCACCGGCAGGCACTGGCCGACCGGGGCCACGCACAGCTCGGCATAACCACCGCCAGCGACCAGCGCACAGACACGATCACCCACGCTGAAGCCGGCGGCCGCCATGGCCTGTGCGTCGCCCGACACGATGACGCCCGCCACTTCCAGACCGGGAATGTCCGAGGCACCCGGCGGCACCGGGTAGTTGCCGGTCCGCTGCAGAACGTCGGGGCGGTTCACGCCGCTGGCGCTCACGCGGATCAGCACCTCCCCTGCGCCTTCGACAGGCGCAGGCCGGTCACCCAGACGCAGAACGTCCGGTGCTCCGTAGGAAGTGATTTCAACCGCTCTCATGGCTTGGCGCGTGTGATCTGGCGTGACGATGGGGTGATGTCAGGCGGCGATGCCCACACCCGTGGGCACCACACACCTTGAAGTCACGGGTACTGTCGATCAGCCCTGGTCCTGGTTCATCGAAGGACGGTCAAGCAGCGCCTTCATGGACAGCTTGACGCGACCCTTCTCGTCGGTCTCCAGCACCTTGACCTTGACGATCTGGCCTTCGCTCAGGTAGTCGGTCACTTTTTCGACGCGCTCGTGGGCGATCTGGCTGATGTGCAGCAGGCCGTCCTTGCCGGGCAGCAGGTTGATCAGTGCGCCGAAGTCGAGGATCTTGGTGACCGGACCTTCGTAGACCTTGCCGATTTCGACTTCAGCGGTGATCTCGGCGATGCGACGCTTGGCTTCATCAGCCTTGGCGCTGTCGTTCGAAGCGATGGTGATGGTGCCGTCTTCCTCGATGTTGATCTGCGTGCCGGTCTCTTCGGTCAGCGCGCGGATCACGGCGCCGCCCTTGCCGATCACGTCGCGGATCTTCTCGGGGTTGATCTTCATGACATACAGGCGCGGTGCGAAGTCAGACACTTCGGCCTTGGCTTCGCCCATGGCTTCCTGCATCTTGCCAAGGATGTGCATCCGGGCTTCCTTGGCCTGTGCCAGTGCAACCTGCATGATTTCCTTGGTGATGCCCTGGATCTTGATGTCCATCTGCAGCGCGGTGATACCGAAGGTGGTACCGGCGACCTTGAAGTCCATGTCGCCCAGATGATCTTCGTCACCCAGGATGTCGGTCAGCACGGCGAAGCGGTTGTCTTCCTTGATCAGGCCCATGGCGATGCCGGCCACGTGGGCTTTCATCGGCACGCCGGCGTCCATCAGCGACAGGCAGCCGCCGCAGACCGAAGCCATCGACGAGGAGCCGTTTGACTCGGTGATCTCGCTGACCACGCGCATGGTGTACGGGAACTCTTCCTTGGTGGGCAGCACGGCGACCAGCGCACGCTTGGCCAGACGGCCGTGGCCGATTTCGCGGCGCTTGGGGCTGCCGACACGGCCGGTTTCACCGGTGGCGAACGGAGGCATGTTGTAGTGCAGCATGAAGCGGTCTTCGTAGTCACCACTCAGCGCGTCGATGCGCTGTGCATCGCGCTCGGTACCCAGCGTGGTCACGACCAGCGCCTGGGTTTCACCACGGGTGAACAGGGCCGAGCCGTGGGTGCGGGGCAGCACGCTGTTGCGGATTTCGATGGCACGCACGGTGCGGGTGTCGCGGCCGTCGATGCGGGGCTCGCCGGCCAGGATCTGGCTGCGGACGATCTTCGCCTCGATGTCGAACA
>CALSAU010000117.1:0-6584 GCA_943372985.1 Polaromonas sp. YR568
GCAGTTCTTCAGTGTGGATGCTGCCGGCCGAATGGGCAAGTTCGTTGGCGAATTGTTGGCGCCTGAAACCAGCAGCAAATTCTTGACCAAACTCATTTGGGCTGCGCTGGAAACGCTGGCCATGAGCGCACTGGGCACATTGCTGGCAGTCATTTTTGGTTTGGCCCTGGCCGTGCCCGCCAGCAAAACGCACCACGACGATCCAGCCCGGTGGCGCGGCATCAGCCGCGCGGTGTTGAATATTCTGCGCAGCATTCCTGAGCTGGTGTGGGCAGCGCTGCTGCTGATCAGCGCGGGCTTGGGGCCACTGGCTGGTACGCTGGCTCTGGCGCTGCACACGTCAGGCGTGCTGGGCCGCTTGTTTGCTGAAAGCATTGAAAACGCGGGCGCAGGCCCGGCGTTTGCGCTGCGTTGTCGCGGCATCACAGAGGCCAAAATTTTTTGGTATGCCACTTTCCCGCAAATCTTGCCGCAGCTCGTTAGCTACACCCTGTACCGCTGGGAAAACAACATCCGGGCTGCCGCGGTACTGGGTGTGGTGGGTGCTGGGGGCTTGGGTCAAATGCTGGCTTTTCATATGGGCCTGTTCCAGATGGGTGAAACTGGCAGCATTTTGCTGGCCATGCTGGTGCTGGTCGCCCTCGTCGACGCCCTGAGTTTTGCGAGCCGCCGCTGGCTGTCGGTGTAGGCTGCCGGCTTTGTCATCAACTTTCCTATCCGTCTATTGAAAAAAGCCGTCGTGACTACAAACCCCACCCCAAGCTTGATGCCACAGTTCATCAACGCGGCTCAAATCGAATCAAACACATCTGGCATCCGGCAAGAGCTGACAGCCAGCCTGCTCAAACCAGCAGCGAGCCTGTCGCCCAAGTTTTTTTACGATGCACTCGGCTCCAAGCTGTTTGAAGCGATCACATTGCTGGACGAGTACTACCCCACCCGCACCGAAGCGGCGATTTTCGAAGCCACACGCGCGGAGATGGCGCAGGCGCCGGTGGACGCCGGCATCCGCAGCCCCTGCCTGATTGACTTGGGCGCCGGCAACTGCGCCAAGGCCGCCAGCCTGATCCCAGCGCTGCAGCCTCGGCAGTATGTTCCTGTCGATATTTCGGTCGAGTTCATGCGCGATGCCGCAGCGCAGGTGCAGAACAGCTTTCCGGCGCTCGACATCGTGGGCGTCGGCATGGATTTTTCTTCGGGCCTGCAGCTGCCTGCCGAAGTGCAGGCGCATGACCGGGTGTTTTTCTATCCCGGCTCCAGCCTCGGCAATTTCCATCCCGACGAGGCAAGGGGGTTTCTGCAGCACATCGCCGACCCGGCCGAGGGGCGTGCGCGTGGCCTGCTGCTGGGGATTGACCTGGTGAAAGACAACGCCACGCTGGAGGCCGCCTACGCCGATGCGCTGGGCGTGACGGCCGCCTTCAACAAGAACATACTGTTGAATGTGAACCGCTTGCTGGGGTCGGACTTTGCTGTCGACCAGTGGCAGCATGTGGCGTTTTTTGACCGGGCCCTGTCACGCATTGAAATGTACCTTGAGGCCCGCATGGACCTGCAGGTGAGCTGGCCGGGCCAGCAGCGGCGCTTCCGTGCGGGGGAACGCATCCACACCGAGTGTTCGTACAAATACACGCTGGATGGAATGCAAGCGCTGTTGCGTCAAGCTGGTTTTTCGCAGGTGCGGCACTGGACCGACCCGAAGCAATGGTTTGCCGTGTTCTGGGCTACCGTCTAGGAAGCAAGAAGGCGGCCCACCCGCATCAAACCCGTTCAGCCACCCAGGGCTGAACCGACTTCAGGGCCTCGCCCAGCTTGGTCGCATCGGTACCGCCAGCCATCGCCATGTCTGCCTTGCCGCCGCCCTTGCCGCCCACCTGCTGGGCCACAAAGTTGACGAGTTCGCCCGCCTTGACCTTGCCCACGCTGTCAGCCGTGACGCCGGCAGCGATCTGGACCTTGTCGCCATCAACGGTGGCGAGCACGATCACAGCGGTCTTGAGCTTGTCTTTGAGCTTGTCCATGGTGTCGCGCAGGGTTTTGGCGTCAGCACCCTCCAGACGCGCTGCGAGCACCTTGAGGCCCTTGACGTCGATGGCCTGAGCCATCAGCTCGTCGCCCTGCGACGATGCCAGCTTGCCCTTGAGGGCCGCGATTTCCTTCTCCAGCGCCTTGACCTGATCGAGCACCTGCGTGATGCGGCTCTGCAATTCGGCCGGGTTGGCTTTCAGCGAGCCGGCAGCCGCCTCCACCGTGGATTCGAGCGACTGCAGATAGGCCAGCGCGTTGGCACCTGTCACGGCCTCGACGCGGCGCACACCGGCCGCCACGCCGCATTCAGCGACGATCTTGAAGAGGCCGATGTCACCGGTGCGGCCCACATGCGTGCCGCCGCACAGCTCCTTGCTGGAGCCGATGCTGAGCACACGCACTTCATCGCCGTATTTCTCGCCGAACAGCATCATGGCGCCCGACTTCTGTGCCGATTCCATGTCCATCACGCTCGCGTCGGTGGCAGCGTTGGCCAGAATCTCGGCATTCACCAGGGCTTCAATGCGGCGGATCTCGTCGTCGGTGACTGGGGCGTTGTGTGCAAAGTCAAACCGCGTGCGGTCGGCGTTCACCAGCGAGCCCTTTTGCTGCACGTGGCTGCCCAGCACTTCGCGCAGGGCCTTGTGCATCAGGTGCGTGGCGCTGTGGTTGCGCACCGTAGCTGCGCGCACGGCGGTGTTGACCTGCGCCATCACCTGGTCACCGACCTTCAGCGTGCCGTAGCTCACCACGCCGTGGTGGCCGAACACGTCTGACTTGATCTTCTGGGTGTCCTGCACTTCGAACTGGGCGTCCTTCGTGCTCTCACCCACCACCAGCCGGCCCTGGTCCCCGACCTGACCACCGCTTTCGGCATAAAACGGCGTCGTGCTAAGCACCACCACGCCGTTCTGACCGGCGTTGAGCGATTGCACCGCCACGCCATCGGCATAGAGTGCGACCACTTTGGCGGGCTCCTCCAGCAACTCGTAGCCGGTGAAGGCATGGCCCGGGCCGGTGTATTCCAGCGAGCGGTCCATCTTGAACTTGCCGGCGGCGCGGGCCTGGTTCTTCTGCTTTTCCATCGCCGCATCGAACCCCGCTTCGTCCACTTCCACGCCGCGCTCGCGGCAGACGTCAGCCGACAAGTCCAGCGGGAAGCCATAGGTGTCGTGCAGCTTGAAGGCCACGTCGCCCGGCAGCACCTTGGCGCCACCAGCCAGCGCCGTGTCAAGGATGGTCATGCCGATTTCCAGCGTCTCGAAGAAACGCTCTTCCTCGGCCTTCAGCACGGCGGTGATGCGCTGCTGCTCGTCCCTGAGTTTGGGATAAGCGTCGCCCATCAGTCGGGCCAAATCGGCCACCAGCTTGTGGAAAAACGGCGTCTTCTTGCCCAGCTTGTAGCCGTGGCGGATGGCGCGGCGCACGATGCGGCGCTGCACATAGCCGCGGCCTTCGTTCGAGGGGTTGACGCCGTCGCTCACCAGAAAGGCGGTGGCGCGGATGTGGTCGGCAATCACGCGCAGCGACTTGTTGCCGAGATCTTTCTCGCCGGTCTCGCGCGAAGCGGCCTGGATCAGCTGGTCAAAGATGTCGATCTCGTAGTTGCTGTGCACATGCTGCAGGATGGCGGCCAGGCGCTCCAGACCCATGCCGGTGTCGACGCAGGGTGCCGGCAATTTCTTCACGCTGCCATCGGGCTGCATGTCGAACTGCATGAACACATGGTTCCAGATTTCGATGTAGCGGTCGCCGTCGGCCTCGGGGCTGCCCGGAGGGCCGCCAGCAATGTGCGGGCCGTGGTCGTAGAAGATTTCCGAGCAGGGGCCGCACGGGCCGGTGTCGGCCATCATCCAGAAGTTGTCGCTGGCGTACTTGGCGCCTTTGTTGTCACCGATGCGCACCACGCGCTCGGGCGGCAGGCCAATTTCCTTCGTCCAGATGTCATAGGCCTCGTCGTCGTCGATGTAGACGGTGGCCCAGAGCTTTTCCTTGGGCAGCTTGTAGACCT
This sequence comes from Polaromonas sp. YR568, assembly GCA_943372985.1. Lineage (GTDB taxonomy): Bacteria > Pseudomonadota > Gammaproteobacteria > Burkholderiales > Burkholderiaceae_C > Polaromonas. The sequence goes on from CALSAU010000117.1 coordinate 4,040, forward strand.
CGGTCAGCAGCTCCCAGCCCCACCTGAGCGAGTCGCGCTTGAAGTAGTCGCCGAACGACCAGTTGCCCAGCATCTCGAAGAAGGTGTGGTGGCGCGCGGTGTAGCCCACGTTTTCCAGATCGTTGTGCTTGCCGCCGGCGCGCAGACAGGCCTGCACGGATGCCGCACGCACGTAAGAGCGCTTGTCGGTGCCGAGGAACACATCCTTGAACTGCACCATGCCGGAGTTGGTGAACATCAGCGTCGGGTCGTTGCCCGGCACCAGTGAGCTGGAAGCAACCACCGTGTGGCCTTTGGACGCGAAGAAGTCCAGAAAGGTCTTGCGGATGTCTGCAACGGTGAAACTGGCGGGAGTCGATGGGCTCATGGTGTTCTGGTTGGGCTGCGAACATTCCCGCAGGCCGCCACAAGGCTGCCGGCAAGGGCGTTCAATCGGTACGGGGAAAGCCCACGCACCGTTGCCGGTGCCTGCAGTGGGCTGGACTTGGGATTATAAGTTTGCAGGGCGCGGCACGCCCGGCCGCGCGGAAACCGCACGGCACAATTCTGACGAACGCGCTATGCTGTCAGGCTGTGCGCTCCGACCACCCCGGAGACCCTGTTACACCCCCATAGACCCACAAAAAGAGACCCCCATGGACATGAAGACCTCCCCCATTTCCCTGCTGAAAGACCCCAGCCTGCTCAAGACCGACGCCCTGATCAACGGCCAGTGGGTCGCCGGCAGCGCCCGCTTTGACGTGAACGACCCCTCCAACGGCCGCAAGCTGGCAGATGTGGCCAATCTGGGCCCTCTAGATGCCGAGGCGGCCATTGCCGCCGCTAACGCGGCCTGGCCCGCTTGGCGCAGCAAGACCGGCAAGGAGCGCCACGCGCTGCTGATGAAGTGGTTCCATCTGCTGATGGCCAACCAGGAGGACCTAGGCCGCATCATGACCGCCGAGCAGGGCAAGCCGTTCGCTGAGGCCAAGGGCGAAGTCGCCTACGGCGCAAGTTTTGTGGAGTGGTTTGCCGAAGAAGCCAAGCGCGTGAACGGCGAAACCCTGCCGCAGTTCGACAACAGCCGTCGCCTGATGGTCATCAAGCAGCCGATTGGTGTGTGCGCCGCCATCACGCCATGGAACTTCCCGCTGGCGATGATCACCCGCAAGGTGGCGCCCGCGCTGGCTGCCGGCTGCCCGGTGGTCATCAAGCCCGCTGAACTCACACCCCTCACGGCGCTCGCCGCCGCCGAGCTGGCCGTGCGTGCCGGCATTCCTGCCGGCGTGCTGAATGTGCTGACGGCCGACTCGGCCAATTCCATCGCGATTGGCAAGGTGTTCTGCGCCAGCGACACGGTGCGCCACATCAGCTTCACCGGTTCCACCGAAGTGGGCCGCATCCTGATGGCGCAGAGCGCGCCGTCCGTGAAGAAGCTTTCTCTGGAACTGGGTGGCAACGCGCCCTTCATCGTGTTCGACGACGCCGATGTGGACTCGGCTGTCGAGGGCGCGATGGCCAGCAAATACCGCAACGCCGGCCAGACCTGCGTCTGCGCCAACCGCATCTATGTGCAGGACGGCGTGTACGACGAGTTCGTGCAGAAGTTCGCCGCCAAGGTCAAGACGCTGAAGGTCGGTAACGGCTTTGAAGAAGGCGTGGTGCAGGGCCCGCTGATCGAGGACGCCGCGGTCGACAAGGTGCAGCGCCATGTGGCCGACGCGATTGCCAAGGGCGGCAAACTGCTGGTGGGCGGCCACAAGCTGGAAGGCCAGTTCTTCGAGCCCACGGTGATTTCCGAAGCCACGGGCGACATGCTGTGCGCGAAGGAAGAAACCTTTGGCCCCTTCGCACCGGTGTTCCGCTTCAAGGCCGAGCAGGAAGCGGTCGATGCCGCCAACAACACCGAGTTTGGCCTCGCCAGCTACTTCTACAGCCGAGACATCGGCCGCATTTACCGCATTGCAGAAGCGCTGGAATACGGCATGGTCGGCATCAATGTCGGCGTGATCGCCACCGAGCACGTGCCCTTTGGCGGCGTGAAGCAATCGGGCCTCGGGCGTGAAGGCTCTAGCCACGGCATGGAAGAGTACGTCGAGATGAAGTACCTGTGCCTGGGTGATATCAACAAGTAGATCAACAAGTAAAGCACCTCAAGTGCGCCAGCCCCGACGGTATGCGGGGCTGGCCACCCCATGGTGATTCAGGGCTGGCCCGCACCCGACAGGCGGTCCGCCTGCATTGGGCGGTAAAAGCGCTGGTTGAGTTTGTTTCTCAGGTGGTTGATCGCGTGGTAAATCGCCTGAAAACACACGGTGAACATCAGGATCACCAGGCCAATCAACAGAAGACGGTCGCTCACGGCCGGCAGGGTTTCAATCGCCCGCAATGTCACTGCGGTGGCCTCCACCACCCCCACCGCCGCGCCAAAGCCTGACGACAGCACCATCACAAAAAAGGCGCGCACCAGCCCCATGACAAACAACATGGCCGCCACCGGTGAGCCACCGCGCAGCTGGCGCATCGCTTCAACCGCATGGTCAGACACATAGGCAGCGGCGTACAG
>CALSAU010000118.1:0-6567 GCA_943372985.1 Polaromonas sp. YR568
GAAGGATGGCAGCGCGATAGGCTTTCATGCGACTAGGGCCTGTTAACGCTATGCAGTGGTCAGCGACCCGCCGGGCGCGTGACGCGGCAGCCATCGCCCAGCGACTCGCGCCACACCCGTACCGAAGCCAGCGCTGGCAGACGCGGCGACAGCTTGCGGAAGATGAAGTGGCACAGGTTCTCCAGCGTCGGCGGGCCGAGGCCAAGCACGTCGTCCAGCATGTGGTGGTCAAGCTGCTCGCGCAGCACGGCGATCTCGCGCCGCACCAGGCCCAGGTCCATCACCATGCCGGTGGCAGGGTCCGGCGTGCCGGCAACGAACACCTCGGCGTTGTAGGTGTGGCCATGCACGCGCTTGCTGCCTTCGGCCTCGATGGCGCGGTTCAGCGTGTGGGCGGCATCGAAATAGAAAGTCTGGCTGATTTCGCAGACCATCTCTGCAGATGGGAGTTCCTTGTTCATCGGATGCCCGTGATCTTGTGGGTTTGAAGGCTCAGGCGCCATGCAGGCCGTGCCATGCACAGCGCAATGCAGTCTTCAGTATTGCGCTGGCGTGCGGGGTTGTCCATGGGCTGCAGGTAGCGATGGGTGAAGTGCGCCGCTTCCAGTTCATCGAGACTCAAGGCGGGCTGTGGCCACACCACCTTGAGCTCATGCCCCTCGCGCTGCACCCACGGCGCACCGGCCGTGGGGCTGACGCAGATCCAGTCGATGCCTGCAGGCGCCGCGATGGTGCCATTGGTCTCCACCGCCAGCTGAAAGCCGCGCGCGTGCAACGCGTCAATCAGGGCTGTATCCACCTGTAGCAGCGGCTCGCCGCCGGTCATCACCACAAAACGGTGGCCGGCATCGCCGACGGGCCACAGGGCTTCGATCTGCGCCGCCAGCGCATTGGCGTCGGCAAACTTGCCGCCCAGCGTGCCGTCGGTGCCGACAAAATCGGTGTCGCAGAAACGGCAAATGGCCGTGGCGCGGTCCTGCTCCCGGCCAGACCACAGATTGCAGCCGGCAAAACGGCAGAACACCGCCGGCCGGCCGGCATTGGCGCCCTCACCCTGCAGGGTGTAGAAAATCTCCTTGACCTGATAGCTCACGCGAGCCTCCGCGCCAACAGGCTCGAACGCACATGCGCCAACGACGACATGGCGTCGCGACGGTCAATACCGGAGATGGAAAAACTGGCAGCCTCGCAGGCGTCATGGCAACAGCAACGGCCCGGGGCAGCGAGGTTTTTGTACATGGTGTTCCTCTACATGGTCCCGAATGAAAATGGGGCGCCGGGACAGCGCTGACCCCCATTTTACCGGTTTGGCGCTTTCAGCCGGGACTGGCCTTTCGTACTGGATACGCCCGCGCCATCCACAGGTAGAGCACGGCACCGGCCAGCAGCGTGCTGGCCGCCATCTCCAGAGACAGCGTGAAGCCGGCGCCCGCCGTCGGCGTGTGGCGCAGCAGCAAAGCCACCAGCGGCGGCCCGATGATCTGGCCCACGCCGTAGGTTGCGGTGAGCAGGCCGATGAAGCTGGCCGCCGTGACGGGTCGCAGGCGGCGCACTTCCTGCATCGCAAAGAAAGTGATCGCCGTGAACGGGATGCCCAGCAGCAAACTGCCAATCGCAAAACCGGCTAGGCTCGGACTCCACAGGCTGGCCGCAATACCCAGCGCCTGCACGAAGTAGCAGCCCGCCAGCAGGATGCGGAAATCCTGGCCCGGTGGCATGCGGGTGGCCAGCACCGCACCGATCATCACGCCCAGGCCGAAGATGGGCCAGAACATATCCAGCCACGGTGAACCGGGTAGTGCCGCGCGGGCAATCACCGGCAAAAAGGTGGCGGTGATGATGTAGCCAAATCCGGCTATGCCGTAGGCCAGCGTCAGCAGCGGCATCTCGGCACTGGCCTGCGGTGGCAAAGCGGCAGGGGAGGCCTTGCCCTGCGTTGCGGTGCCGGACGGCAAAACGATCAGGCGCTCTTCGCCGCCGCGCATGATGTGCCACACCAGCGCCGTCAGCACGAAGGCCAGCACACCAAAAATCAGCCAGCCGGTAGCGGCCGTCCACTCCCAGGCGACCATGCCGGTGGCGAACAGGCCGCTCACCACAATGCCGGCGCCGGGGCCCACGTAGATCAGACCACCCATCGCCGGTACACCCAGTTTGGCCAAGCGCGAGAGGCACCAGCCCGAGGTGAACACAAACACCACGGCGCTGGTCACGCCCGCCAGAAAACGCAGCAGCGGCCACAGCGCGGGAACCTGCCAGGCCATGGCCAGTGTCAGTACCCCGGTCATGACCAGGCCGGCGCGCACCAGCGAAGAAAACGCGAGCAAGGGCAGCCCCTTTACTTTCGACCAGATCCACGGTTGCAGCGTGCACAGCACCGCGCCCAGCATGTAGCCGAGGTAATTGGCACTGGCCAGCCAGCTGGCGGTGGGCAGATCGACCACGCCGTCGTGCAGCATCATAGGCAACAGGGGCGTGAAGGCAAAGCGGCCCAGCCCCATGGCCACTGCCAGCGCCACCAGCCCCGCCAGCGCAATCTGCCACGGGCTGGCACGGGCAGGTGTCGGGCGTGATTCAGGGACAGTCATTCAAGGTCATTGAAAGGTTTCAAAGCTCTCGTTGAGCCGCTCGATGTGGCGGGCCTTGGCCGCCGCATCGAGAAAGCTGGCCTCGAAGCTGTTGCGCGCCAGTGTGTAGGCATGCCGGGCCTGCAGCCCGGTGGCGGCAAAGGTCTGGACGAAGTTGTCGTTCATGTAACCGCCGAAGTAAGCCGGGTCGTCGGAATTGACCGTGGCCGCCAGACCTGCGTCCAGCAGACGGCCCAGGTTGTGGCTGGCCAGATCGGGGAACACGCAAAGCTTGAGATTGGACAGCGGACACACCGTCAGCGCAATGCGGTCTTTTGCGAGCCGCTGCATCAGCGCCGCATCGTGCACCGACTGCACGCCGTGGTCGATGCGCTCGACCTTCAGCACATCGAGCGCCGACCACACATAGGCGGGCGGGCCTTCCTCGCCGGCATGCGCCACGCGGTGCAGGCCCAGCTCGCCGCAGCGGGCAAAGACGCGCGCGAACTTCTCGGGCGGGTGGCCCAACTCGCTGGAGTCCAGTCCCACACCGATGAACTTGTCACGCAGCGGCAAGGCCTGCTCCAGCGTTTCAAACGTCTCCTCTTCGCTGAGGTGGCGCAGAAAGCACAGGATCAGCGAGGCACTCACGCCGAGTTTGGCGGAAGCGTCCGTGCAGGCGCGGTGCAGGCCGTCGATGACCGTCTTCATCGCCACGCCGCGGGCGGTGTGGGTCTGCGGATCAAAAAACAGCTCGGCGTGCACCACGTTATCGGCAGCAGCCTTGACGAGGTAGGCCCAGGCCATGTCGTAGAAATCCTGCTCGGTGATGAGCACGCTGGCGCCAGCGTAATAGATGTCGAGGAAGCTCTGCAGGTTGGTGAAGGCGTAGGCGCGGCGCAGTTCCTCAACGCTGGCGTAGGGAATCTGCACGCCATTGCGCTGCGCCAGCGCAAAGATCAGCTCGGGCTCCAGCGAGCCTTCAATGTGGATGTGCAGCTCGGCCTTGGGCATGCGCCGCAGCAGATCGGGCAAGCGGTCTGCTGCCACCGGTTTGACAGCCAATTCACGTGGAATCATTCGAACTCCAGAAACGAAGAAGCTGCCCGAAGGCAGCCGTGACAGGATTTTGTGTGTCTGCCCTCCCCACAAAGGAGAGGGCATCAGACATCCAACATCAGGTACCGAACATCAGTTGCCCGGCACCTTGCCCTCCACACCTTTCACATAGGTCTTGAGACCACCGAGGAATTTGTCGTCAGCCACCACATCCTTGGCCAGCAATTCCTTGCCGGTGTTGTCGGTGATGGGACCCTTCCAGATGGTGAAGCTGCCGTCTTTCAGGCCGGCTTTGATTTCATCAACCCGTTTTTTGATGTCATCTGGCACATCAGCGGCGACCGACACCATGTCGATGGCGCCTTCCTTCACGCCCCACCACACGCCGGTGCCACCGGTCCACTTGCCTTCCAGCGCCTCACGCGTGGCCTTCACGTAGTACGGACCCCAGTTGATGATGGCCGAGCCCAGATGGGCCTTGGGGCCGTAGGCGGTCATGTCGCTGTCCCAGCCAAAGGCGCGCTTGTTCATCTTCTCGGCGGTCTGCAGCACGGCCGACGAATCGGTGTTCTGGAACAGCACGTCAGCCCCGCCATTGATCAGCGAGGTGGCGGCTTCGGTCTCCTTCGGCGGGTTGAACCACTCGTTGACCCACACCACCTTGGTCTTGATCTTCGGGTTGACCGACTGCGCTCCCATCGTGAAGCTGTTGATGTTGCGCACCACTTCAGGAATCGGGATCGAGGCCACCACACCCAGCGTGTTGGACTTGGTCATCTTGCCAGCAATCACGCCGGCCATATAGGCGCCTTCGTAGGTACGGCTGTCGTAGGTGCGCATGTTCGGCGCCGTCTTGTAGCCGGTGGCGTGCTCGAACTTGACGTTCGGGTTGTCAGCAGCCACCTTGAGCATGGGCTCCATGTAGCCGAAGGTGGTGCCAAAAATCAGCGTGTTGCCCTGGGCCGCCATGTCGCGAATCACGCGCTCGGCATCGGCCGACTCGGGCACCTTCTCGACGAAGCTGGTGACCACCTTGTCACCAAACTCCTTCTCGATGGCCTTGCGGCCGTTGTCGTGGGCGAAGGTCCAGCCACCGTCGCCCACCGGGCCCACGTAGGCAAACGCAATCTTCAGCGGCTCGGGCTTGGGTGCCGGAGCAGCGGCGGGTGCAGCGACCGGGGCCGGTGCCGGCTCTTCCTTCTTGCCGCAACCCACCAGGGCTGCCGCTGCCACTGCGGACAGCGCCGCGACTTTGAGCAGGGAACGTTTCTTCAGGTCAGTCATGTCAATTCCTTCTTGAGGGTTGCGACAGGTTGGATAAAAAAGCTGGCTAAAAAACGCGGGTCAACTCGAACAATTATGAACCGGGGTAAAACGGCTTTCCAAGCGATGCCGGCATGTTGATGCGAATCCAGGCCGGATTGCGCGAGATCAGGGCCAGCACCACGATGGTGGCAAGGTAGGGCAACATGGTTAAAAACTGGCTCGGCACCTCAACACCGATGCCCTGCAGGTGAAACTGCAGCATGGTCACACCGCCGAACAGGTAGGCACCAAGCAACACCCGTGCCGGGCGCCAGGTGGCAAAGGTGGTGAGCGCCAGCGCAATCCAGCCCTTGCCGGCCACCATGCCCTCGACCCACAGCGGCGTGTAGATCACGGCGATGTACGCACCCGCCAGGCCGCACAGCGCGCCGCCCGTGACCACCGCCGCCAGCCGGATGCGCCGCACCGGGTAGCCCAGGGCGTGGGCGGATTCGGGCGACTCGCCCACCGAGCGCAGAACCAGCCCGGCGCGCGAGCGGTACAAGAACCAGATCAGTCCCACCGCCAGCAGGATGGCCAGATACACCATGGGGTGCTGACGGAACAGCGCTGGTCCGAGTAGAGGCACGTCGCCCAGCAGCGGGACTGAGAACTGTGGCCGCTCGGGCAGCTTTTCCTGCACGTACCTGATGCCGGCAAACGCCGAAAAGCCGGCGCCAAACAGACTGAGCGCCAGCCCGGTGGCGTACTGGTTGGTGTTGAGCCAGATCACCAGCACTCCAAAGGCAGCCGCCAGCAGCGCGCCAGCGCCCATGCCTGCAGCAAAGCCCAGCCAGTCGTTGCCGGTGTGGACCACGGCGGCAAAGCCGGCGATGGCAGCGCACAGCATCATGCCCTCGGCGCCCAGATTCACCACACCGGCTTTTTCATTGATGAGCAGGCCCAGCGCGGCAATGGCCAGCACCGTGCCCGCATTCAGCGTGGCAGCCAGCAGGAGTGCGTAACTTTCCATCAGCGCGCTCCCCCGGCGGCCGACAAGCCGGTGATGCGCAGGCGATATGCAATCAGGGTGTCGCAGGCCAGCAGCGTGAACAGCAGCAACCCCTGGAACACGCCAGTCAGCGACTTGGGCAGGCCGAGGCGCGACTGCGCCAGCTCCCCGCCGATGTAGAACATGCTCATGAGAATGGCCGAGAAAATCATGCCCACCGGGTGCAGCCGCCCGACAAAGGCCACGATGATGGCAGCAAATCCGTAGCCAGCCGGCACATAGGGCGTGAGCTGGCCAATCGGCCCCGCCACTTCCAGCGCGCCAGCCAGCCCGGCTGCGCCGCCTGAGGTCAGCAAGGCCACCCACAGCGCCTTGCGCGAGGAAAAGCCGGCATAACGGGCCGCCGCCGGTGCCAGCCCGCCGACCTGCTGGGCAAAGCCGGCGCGGGTGCGGAACAGGTAGACCCACAGCAGAGCCGCGCCAGCCAGCGCGATCAGCAGGCCGATGCTCACACGCGAGCCGGTCATGAGCCGGGGAATCTGCGTGACCGACTCGAAGGTCTTGGTCTGCGGAAAGTTGTAACCCGCCGGGTCCTTCCACGGGCCATAGACGAGGTAGCTCAGCACCATGTCGGCGACGTACACCAGCATCAGGCTGACGAGGATTTCGTTGGCATTGAAACGG